>NZ_PNCV01000072.1:0-65112 GCF_005886925.1 Pseudoalteromonas sp. S3260 | reverse complement strand
ATGCCAAACAGGCGCTGCCCGAAGGGTTCTGCCTAGGGGCGATTTACTCTTTGTTGCCTACATGGATGTAGGTAAGGGGCGTGAGCAGGACGCGGAAGCTTTGCTCGGTTTTTACTTAGCCCACTAGGTTACAAACCTCGCGCCGTGATTAAACCGCCCCTAGTTTGAGCAAATTTTAATCCGCAAAGGTCAACAGACCTTAACAAAGCCGGTAGACTTTACTAGTAATAAAGTATTTAAATAATGACTTAGCGCAAGAATGGGTTATTTTTAATCACACATGTATTTCACTGGGGGTTTTATTGAAGTGGCGTTTAAACTCACGACTAAATTGTGACGCACTGGTGTAACCTACTTTAAATGCGGCCTCGTTAGCTTTACTGCCAGAGGTGGTTATTAATTCTTTTGCTTTAGCTAAGCGTACTTTTTTTAAATACTGCAAAGGGGATTCAAACGTAACTTGTTTAAAAGCACGGTGAAAAGATGACACACTCATATTCACTTCTTCAGCTAAGTGCTCTACGGTAATAGGGCTTGCGTAATTGCTATGTAATGTTGATAAAGTACGCGCTATGCGCGCGTAATGGCCATCGTGCATTGCAAGCCCAATTAAGGTATGCCCTTGAGGGCCACACAGTACTCTAAATACTAATTCCTTAACTATATCGCCACCAAATACCTCAGCCTCAAGCGGATTGTTTAACACTGTTAACAGTCGGTGAGTGACTTGCTCCATGGCCATATCTAAAGCGGCACTTTGTACCGCTCCGCTTTGCGTTAACGGTGGTGAAATAGGCTTATGTTGCATCATTTGGCTAACCAATTTGTGCAGCATGGCTGGGTTTATATCAACTGCAATACCCATTACCGGCAAATCATTATCAGTAAACGCTTCACATTCTAGTGGTACTGGCACTCCTAGTACTAAATAATCGCCTGCACCATACTGAATTTGATGCTCAGGGAAATGAATTATTTTATGGCCTTGGCCAACCACGATTATGCCTGAATTATAAATAAGCGGCTGGCGCGGTGAACTTTTGGTAGCGCGATGAAAATACACCCCAGGAATAATTGTTTCCATGGTGCCCTCAAAGCTTAGTAAATTATTGTGCTCGGCGTATTGTTGCAACATTTTGGCTATGATGGGCATAAAAGTATCTGTAATTAAAATATTTTGCGTAAAATAACAGTGCTGGTAGTTTTAGGCAAGCTTTAGGCAGTTATTGGGCTTTTTATATATTAACTTTGCTACTAATATGCATCCATCAAAGCTTTACTTGATATGTAACTAAGTAAAGCATTATGAAATTAACCGTCACCTAGGAGCAAAATAATGAAATTTAGCTACGTAAATCCCACTCTCATCCAATTTGGCCAACAGCAAATTGCCGCACTTAGCGACTTGATCGCAAAAGATCAAAAAGTATTGGTTGTTTATGGCGGCGGCTCAATTAAAAAGAACGGCGTGTATAACCAAGTTGCTGCTGCACTTGAAGGTTTTGATTGGGTCGAATTCTCGGGTGTGGGTGCTAACCCAACAATTGAAGTACTTGACCAAGCGGTTAAAATTTGTAAAGAACAAGATATCGACTTTGTATTAGGTGTCGGCGGCGGCTCTGTAATAGACGGCGTTAAATACATTGCGGCTTCTGCAGTATACGACGGCGAGGGTTGGGACATTCCTACTGGTAAGCATTCAATTACCAGCGCATTACCAATTGGTGCCGTATTAACGCTACCAGCTACAGGTTCTGAATCTAACCAAAACTCAGTGGTAAGCAAAGAAGCGACTAAGCAAAAATTGCCGTTTGCTTCACCAGAAGTACTGCCTAAATTTGCGATTATGGATCCTGATGTAATGAAAACATTACCACAGCGCCAGCTTGTAAATGGCTTAGTTGATGCGTGGGTGCATACTTGTGAGCAATACCTTACGTTCCCTGAAGGCGCATTGGTACAAGAAGGATACGCAGAGGCACTGTTAAAAACGCTCAAAACACTGGGCGATAACTTTGAAAACCAAGACGATGCATGGCGTGCAAACCTTATGTGGGCAGCTAACCAAGCACTTAATGGCTTAATTGGTTCTGGCGTATCGCAAGATTGGGCAACCCACATGATTGGCCATGAGCTTACTGCTGCCTATGGTGTTGACCATGCGCGTTCGCTTGCTATTGTTCAGCCTTCTTTATTGCGCAATCAATTTGCAGTTAAAAAAGCGAAACTAGAGCAAATGGGTAAAAACGTATTTGGCCTTGAGCAAACAGATGATTTAGCAGAGCAAACAATTCAAGCGATTGAAGCGTTTTACCACAGCCTTGAGGTTGCAACACAGCTAACTGAACATGGTGATGATAAAGCGGCTGCCATTGATAATATTATTGGCAAGCTTGAAGCGCATGGCATGGTTGCCCTTGGTGAAAACCAAGCGATTACGCTAAAAGAAAGCCGTGAAATTTTAGAACATGCGGTTGCTTAAGCGTTAATTTTAAAAAACCACTGGCTATTAAAGTCGGTGGTTTTTTGTTTTATAGTTAACCTCAGTAAACGCAATTGGCGCCATTAATTGATAAAAAGCCCTTTATTGTCGTTTGCCGCTAATATACTATGTGGCTTTAATTGGTTAGGTTTATTTAAGTCAATTTTAGGCTGAGAAGATAGCTAAATTATGCGCTCAAATCGTTTGTTAATGGTCATGTTACTCGTGCTTGTGCACAGCTTTATAAGTTGTGATGGCGCTGCATACCATTTACAAGAAGACGTTGAGCATGTAAGTAACGCATTATCACAAAACACTATAACCGCTGATAATGACCATGGACAAAGCGATAATCAGCCACCGGTTGAGATTCATGCACACCAACATTGTCACTGTGGCTATTACAGCACACTTAGTCACGTTATTATTCCTCAACAAAGTAAACCCTCAGTACTTGTGTATTACCATAGTTTAAATTATCCACCAGACGTACCGCCACCGAATTCATTTAGCTAGTTCTTAATTTAATTTCAATTAATTACTGTGCTTTTAGCTGCCTACACATAAGTGTTTTATGGGCCGTTATAGGCATGTTTAGATTGCTGAGCAATTTACACTGTCGCTATCTTATGCGTAGGTTGTGAATGGTTTGCAAGTGAACTCTGTTTATTAAAAACGGACAAGCTATATGAATAAAAAATCAATTATGTTGGTGGTGATGCTGTGCACGCTGCCTGCTTTTAGTGCGTTTGCAAATGTTAAAACACTAACTCTAAAACAAGCGTTGATAAATACCGAGCAACAAAATCCGCTATTAAAACGCTACCCTTATCATCAAAAAATACTCAGCGCGCTTAAATCTCAAGCTGCACTTTCGCCTAACCCTATCTTAAATATAGAAGCTGAAAATCTGCTGGGGACAAACGATGCACGTGGTGTGCAAGACGCTGAAATAACCTTGGCATTTAGCCAGCTTATAGAGCTTGGAGATAAACGCCAAAGCCGCATAAATTACGCAACGGCGAACATTAAAGCCCAAGCAATACAATATCAAAATACTCGGTTAGCTTTATTAGCAACCACTGGTGAGCGATATTACGAGGCGCTTAAATTTCAAACCTTACTTACGCTTAACAGCGAACGACAACACGTGGTGAGCCAAGCACTTAAAGCAATAACGCAACGAGCTGATGCCGGCGCTGTATCGCAAGCGGATGTAACCCGTATGCGTTATGCGCTTAGCCAAGTTGAGCTTGATAAAGCTAGGCTAAATAGTGAATTTGAGCGAGCACGTTTATCGCTCAATGAGCTGTGGAGTGAGCAACATGATTACACGAATTTAGCGGGAAATATTAATACATTAATGCCGCTTAGGTCTGAGCAAGGGTTACTTGATGCGGTTAACCAAGCCCCTGATTTTGCTATGTTACAGCAGCAATACTTACAGCAAGCGGCTAACTTAACGCTGCAAAAAGCCAATGGGGAAAGTGACATTAATATAGGTGCAGGCGTGAGCTACAACCAGCAAAACAATACCAGTTCGTTGCTGTTTTCGTTTTCAATGCCATTGCAATTGAGTAACTCAAATAGCGGTAATATTGAAGCAGCTAACAGTCAGTTAGCATTGTTACGTGAGCAGCAAGGACTGTTACGGGTTCAATTACGTCAGCAAGTTCGTACTTTGTATGCCTATTACCAAGGTAAGACATTACAGGCACAGTTGTTATCTGGGCAAGTTATTCCCCAAGCCCAAACACTCATTGAGCAAAGTTTAAAAAGCTATCAACGCGGACAAATTTCGGTGTTGCAATTGCTCGATGCTCAACAAGCTCTTTTTGACTCTAAACGCGCGTTGATTAACACATATGCAGCGTTATATCAGACCCATCTCGCACTTGAGCGTTTAACTGGCCAATCTTTAACTGAGACTTTTCAATCATGAACAACACTTTTATCGCATTATTAGTATTTCTCTCGTTTGTAGCTAGCTTAACAAGCACACATGTATTTGCCTCAGCAGAACATGACCAAACAGAGCAAACCCAAAAACAAGGTGCCCATGGCGGCTTTTTATTAACCAACGAAAAGCTCACTCTTGAGTTAAAGCTGCAAGAATTGGCAGGTAAAGTTGAGCTGCGCGTATATGGTTATGAGCAAAAACAGCCGGTAGATATAAACGATTTAAGTATAGAAATGAACTTAAAACGATTAGTAGAAGCGCCACAAAAAATACAATTTACCCGTGAGAATGGCTACCTTGTTAGCACGCAATCGATAAATGAACCACATTCATTTGAGCTTTTGATTACTGCCAATTATAAAGGTGAGCGCGTTAGCTTTGAGTACTCTCAGCACGAAGGCCGCACTGTGATTAGCGAGCGAGCAATTAAAGGTGCGGGCATTAAAACAGAGATAGCACAAAGTGGCGAAGTTGATATTTCTGACACGCTGTTTGGTGTTATTGCACCGACACAGCATGGCACAGTAGAAATTATGGCGCCATATACCGGATTGATCAGCGATATTTTTGTCAGTATTGGTCAAAACGTTAAAAAAGGCGATGTACTGGCCAGCGTCACCAATCGCGAAACTTTGCAAAACTACAGCATTAAAAGCCCTATTAGCGGTGTGGTAACCGAACAATATTTAAAGCGTGGCGAACTGGCAAGTGCTCGTGCGCTAATGCAAGTCGTGAACCTTGATAAAGTATGGGTTGAGCTCTCAGCCTTTCCTGAAAATATTGAAAACCTAGCCATTGGTCAAAGCGCTATCGTTTACGATTTACATCATCATTTAAATGCCCAAGGTAAGGTGTTTTTTATAGCACCTATGATGACTGGCGGGCACATTGCACGTGCCCGTATTGAGCTTAATAACCCTGATGGTCATTGGCGTCCAGGTATGCATGTTAATACTGATGTCAGTATCGATAAAGTTAATGCCCGCGTGCGTGTAAAGCCTGAGGCTATTCAAGAGTTTAATGGTATGACGAGTGTGTTTGTGCGTAAAAATAGTGTATTTGAAGTACGCCCTGTTACTTTAGGCGCAAAAAGTAGCGAGTGGGTCGAAGTCATTGCGGGTTTAAGCCCTGGTAGCGAGTACGTCACAACCAATAGCTATGTGATCAAAGCCGATATTTTAAAAAGCGGCGCAAGTCACGCTCACTAGGAGGTACCATGATTAACTGGATTGTTTCTTTTGCGGTTAAACGCCGCATGATGGTATTGGCACTAACATTTTTATTTGCTGGGTTTGGTGTGTATAACATCCAAAACTTAGCGGTAGATGCTGTACCCGATATTACCAATGTACAAGTGCAAATTAACTCTAAAGCGCCTGGTTTTACGCCGCTTGAAGTTGAGCAGCGTATTACTTACTTAGTCGAAACAGCGATGGCGGGTATTCCTAAGCTTGATTACACACGTTCGCTTTCTCGCTATGGGCTTTCTCAAGTAACCATTATTTTTGATGAAGGCACCGATATTTATTGGGCGCGTCAACAAATTGGTGAGCGTATTCAAAGTATTCGCGCCGATTTACCTAATAATGTTGAGCCAAACCTTGGACCTATTGCCAGTGGTTTAGGTGAAATATTTACCTATAGCGTGCATGCAAAACCCGATGCGTTAAAAAGTGATGGTATGCCTTACAGCGCCGAAGATTTACGTACTTTACAAGACTGGGTTATTCGTCCGCAGCTTTTAAAAGTAAAAGGCGTAACCGAAATAAATAGCCAAGGTGGCTTTGAGCGCCAGTACCAAGTTGCGCCCATACCAGAAAAGCTCATCGCTTATAAGCTAACAATCAACGATGTTATTAGTGCACTTGAGCTTAATAACAGCAACCGCGGCGCCGGTTATATAGAGCGCTTTGACGGCCAATATTTAGTGCGCTCCCCTGGGCAACTAAAAACGTTAGCAGATATAGCAAACACCGTTATCGCCAAGCGTGATGATGCTCCCGTGCGAATTAAAGACGTGGCAAATGTGTATTTAGGAAAAGAACTTAGAACCGGCGCGGCTACCTATAATGGCGAGGAAACCGTATTAGGCACGGCGATGATGCTAATTGGTGAAAATAGCCGTGTGGTTGCTAAAGCCATGGCTGATAAGCTTATACAAGTACAAAAAAGTTTACCTGCAGGGGTTATTATTGAGCCTGTTTATGACCGCACCAATCTGGTTGATAAAACCATCGCCACAGTACAAAAAAACCTGTTTGAAGGGGCGGTATTGGTCATCGTCATTTTATTGTTATTGCTTGGGAATATCACTGGTGCGCTTATTACCGCCATGGTTATTCCGCTGAGTATGCTATTTGCTATTACAGGCATGGTGGGCAATCGAGTCTCGGGTAACTTAATGAGCTTAGGTGCAATCGATTTTGGATTAATTGTTGATGGCGCGGTGATTGTGGTTGAAAACTGCCTTCGTCAATTAGGGATGGCTCAACATAAACATGGTCGCTTACTTACGCTCAGTGAGCGTTTAGAGGTTGTAACTTCAGCCACCAAAGAAGTGTTTAGCCCCGCAGTATTTGGTATTTTAATTATTATGTTGGTGTATTTACCGCTATTTGCGCTCAGTGGTGTTGAGGGCAAAATGTTTCAGCCTATGGCGTTTACCGTGGTTGCCGCGTTAATAGGTGCACTTATTTTTGCTGTCACCTTTGTGCCAGCGGCTATTGCCGTATTTGTGCGTGGTAAAGTAGATGAAAGCGAAAACGCAGTAATGCGTGGCGTTAAAAAAATCTACAAGCCACTGCTTAGCTTATCGCTTAAATTACCGTGGCTGATGGTGAGTATTGCCACTGTTTTGGTATTAGTGCTTGGCTTTAAAGTTAAAAATATGGGCGCCGAATTCTTACCGCAGCTAGATGAAGGTGACATTGCAATGCATGCGTTGCGTATTACTGGCACCGGTATTGAACAATCGGTACAAATGCAAAAGCAGTTGGAGCAGGCTTTATTAGAGCAACCTGAAATTGCAAACGTATTTTCAAAGATTGGCACCGCGGATGTAGCCAGCGATCCTATGCCACCTAATGTTGCCGACACTTTTTTAATGTTAAAGCCGCGTGAGCAATGGCCAGATCCGTCACTAAGTAAAGACGCGTTAGTGCAGCAAATTCGTCATCGTGTGAATGAGGTACCGGGTAATAACTATGAATTTACCCAGCCTATAGAAATGCGCTTTAACGAGTTAATTGCCGGTGTGCGTGCCGATGTAGCGCTGCGTATTTACGGTGACGATTTAGCCACACTTAAACAGTTTGGCGAAAAAGCCACTGGTTTAATGCGAAATATTACCGGTGCTACTGATGTACGTTTAGAGCAAATGGAGGGCTTGCCTACACTTTCTGTTACCCCAATGCGAGACCATATGGCGCTACTAGGATTGACTGTAAACGACATTCAACAAACTCTTGCCGCTGCTGTTGGTGGGGGGCAAACAGGGCTAATTTATGAGGGTGATAAGCGCTTTTCGTTATTAGTACGCTTAGATAAGCGTTGGTCTGATGATGTCTCTGTGCTTGCGCGTTTACCTATTGCATTACCTCAAAGTAGTAACCCTGAGCTTGCATTTGTACCGCTTGGAGAAGTGGCTACAATCAGTATTGAAAAAGGCCCTAATCAAATAAATCGCGAAAGCGGCAAGCGCAATGTGGTAGTAACAGCGAATGTAACAGGACGCGATTTAGCCAGCTTTGTAAGCGATGCCCAAGCGAGTATGAATGCAAAACTTAACTTACCTAGCGGTTATTGGCTTGAATACGGCGGTACGTTTGAGCAATTACAATCGGCGAGTAAGCGTTTGTCGTTGGTAGTGCCTGTGACTTTATTGCTTATTTTTGGCTTACTTTATAGTGCTTTTGGATCGCTGCGTGATTCACTTATTATATTCAGTGGTGTACCACTGGCACTGACCGGTGGGGTATTGGCATTATTGCTACGAGATATGCCGCTTTCTATTTCAGCGGGTGTGGGGTTTATTGCGCTAAGTGGAGTTGCGGTATTAAACGGTGTAGTGATGTTGTCGTTCATTAAGCAATTACGAAATGAGGGGTTAAGCTTATATTATGCAATACATAGCGGGGCACTACAGCGATTACGCCCAGTGCTAATGACCGCGCTTGTGGCTAGTTTAGGCTTTATACCTATGGCGCTAAATACCGGTACCGGCGCTGAAATACAACGGCCTTTGGCAACCGTGGTGGTAGGTGGAATTATGTCATCCACTTTGCTCACATTGTTAATTTTACCAGCACTTTATAAATTAGTGCATGCAAAATTTAAAAAGCAGCAAACAGCCTAAATTAGGTAATAACGTAAAAAGCAGCTGAAGTGTCAGCTGCTTTTTTGTTAAGTAAGGAGTTGCTTAGTTATATTGAAATAGGCTATCCCAGCGCTCATCTAATATGGCTTTTGCGCGCTCTAGATTTACCGCGTTATATAGGGTGTTTGTGCAAGTTACTAAATGCATACGTTCAAGCTTTTCAAGCGCGTCGCTAATTTCAAAATCTAGCTCGCATTGGTACTTGCTTTTAAACCACGTCTCTATCTGCTCATCAAGTGCGTGAGCACTTAAGCCATTTTTAGATTTTAGTAAAAACGTGTAGGCCAGTAGGGCTTCTTTTATGTCTTCTTCTTCGGCGGCGTCTATTAGTGTATGAAAAACACCGGCGTTGTTATCTAGGTTTTTAAAGTAGAGATTATCGCTCAGCGCTTTCATAAATTTAATTTTACGGTTTTTAAATTTACTCCACTCTTTAAATACAAAACTACCAAATACCCCAATACCAATGGCTAATGTAATAAAGTGCTGCTGAGTCATGGTAACGGCTTCATCTCTAAACCCTCCCCAAAATGCAAACAAAGCAAACAATAAAAGTAATGAGGCGCCCAGTTTGGTAACTAACACCACCGCACCGCCAATAAGTGCTGACGAGCCAATAATCACTTTATCAATAGGACGCATCCGTACTTCGCTATTAGGGAATAGCATTTCTAAGTCAGCTTTTGGCACATTTTGAAATAGTTTTACTATGGTTGAGCTGGGCTCAAACCCCATAGGTAGTTTATTTTTTGATTCAAAATAGGCTTTATCTTTAAAGCGAATAAATACCGCTACGCGGTCGTAGTTGGTAAAGTGCAGTGGCTTTTTACGTAAGCCCCAAAAGCTGGTTATGGTTTCGGTGAGTTGCGACTCGCCTCTGCGATAAAAAACCACTTCTTCAAAATCCTCAAACTCTACCTCAAGGCGAACTTTAAAAAGCGATTCTTCGTTGAGTGCATCTTGTAGGTCTTGATGGGTGATCACTTCAAAATTAGCCGCGTTTAATACGTTGGCGAAATCTTTAGCAAAATCGCGTTGGCACTGGGCTTTTTGTTCATCAGTCACGCTGTTTATCAAACGAGTATCGCTATTTGGATCAAAAGGCGCGTAATTATTTTTTAATGACTCAAGTGTGCCATGGTACTGAAAGTGAATTAAGCTAGCTAAAAGTTCACAAAGCTGCTTAAAAGAAGTTTGTTGGTCTTTAGCAAGCTCTTTGACGCACATTGTAATGATGTCGTGTTTTCTAAATGGAATGTAGCGAGCAGTTTGCATACAGTGATAATTTTTAAAAGTATAATGTCATGTAAAGATAATAAAGCACTCTTTTGCTGATTACTATGTTGGTTGTATTTCTTCAGGCAGCATTAACCTTATTATGAGATGATTTAATCACTTACCTCATTGCTAACAGGACGTTTATGGCAGTACAAAAAAAGCTCAAGCAAAAAACACGTCAGTTTATTGAGTCTAAAAATATGCTCGGTGGAATTACTATTGCCTCATTTTTAGAATCCACCATAGTGCCCATTCCACTCGAAGCTGTTTTGGTGCCCTTAATGCAGGCAAGGCGCGAAAAACTGTGGCAAATTGCTCTTATGGCAACACTAGGCTGTATTGTGGGGGCGCTATTTGGCTACGCTTTAGGTTATTACTTATTTGATGTGATTGGCGATTGGGTTATCAACACATTCTCAAGCCCTGAGCAGTTTGAAAACGTAAAACAGAAAATGCAGTCACAAGGGTTTTGGTTTGTATTAAGCCTAGGTATCGTGCCTATTCCGTTTCAAATTGCGATGCTAGCCGCTGGTGCAACTAAGTATTCGCTGGCACTGTTTTTAGTGGCATCTGCGATTGCCCGCTCTATACGCTATTTTGGGTTAGCGTTAGTGGTATATTATGCAGGCAATCAAGCTGAGCGACTTATCAGTAAACATAAAACTAAAACTATGATTGGATTAACTATTTTAATTGCTATTGGCTGGATAATTAGTACGCAAATATAAATAAAGCAGTTTAAGTTTATGGTATAGTTTTTAGTAACAATAATAAATTTAAATACAGCCCATGCTGAATCCGGAAAAAGTGAGTTTAAAGTTAAGCCATTTTGTTAAAATTACCAGATTAAATAAGCTGTTAATTTTGATGACGCTGGCGTTTATTATTGCTTTCTCAATTTTTTCGTTGATGTACTTTCCCCCATTAGACATAACCCAAAACCTCTATGGCTTTACCACTGATTTTATTAATTTAGTGGTGATTTTTGCTATTTTTTTTGTAGTGCAATGTTCACGGTTAGCTAAAAAAGCGTATTTATATGTCAGTATCGGTTTAATGCTATGGATTGTAGGCTCTACTGCCGATGTGCTCGATGAAGTGATACGTCAGCCTTTTTGGATAAGTAATTACGTAGAAGACTTATGTCGCACATTAGGTATGCTAATTACCGCTTATGGTTTATTTAAAACCATGCACTTTATGCAGCGAATGCATACCCGCTTGGCGCAAGAATTTATCATAGATGATTTAACCAAAGTGTATAACCGTCGCTGCTTTTATCAGCATGTGAAGGGGGTTGTTAATAATCCTTACACTGTTTTAATTATAGATCTCGACCACTTTAAACGTATTAATGATGATTATGGCCACGATGTGGGCGATAAGGTGCTTAAACAGTTTGCTGATAAAGTGAACTACCTCTTTAAAAATGAAAATATTTTTGCTCGCATAGGCGGTGAGGAGTTCGCCGCTTACCTGCCTAGTTATGAGCTTGATGAAGTACTTAACTTCTCGCAGACTATCCTAGAGACTGCTCGCACTATTACAGTACAAAATCAGCGTTCTTTAACGGTCAGTATCGGTATTGCACATCGTACAAGCGACCAGACCTTTGATAATGTAATGAAACGTGCTGATCAAGCATTATACCGCGCTAAAAAAGCAGGCCGTGATCGCCTTGAGTTTGCTTAAACATCGTAATTTTATGAAATAGACTTCGCTTGTGCTATTTTTGGGAGCTCTTGTTGCAAGATAAAAAGGAATTGTATGGATGAGTTAATCGGATTAGCAATTATTATATCTATTGTTATTGTTGCAGGGGCCATATGTGGGTTAGTAGCCTTAGTGCAATTGAACTCCCTTAAACAAGAGGTTGCCGCATTAAAACTAAAACTATTTCAGTTTGAGTTAAACGCAAATGCAGCAATAAATGAAAAATCTCCCGCTGATCCTCAAATAGATAATGTAAAACCTCTACACAGCTCAGATATTCCAGCCGCTGTTTATAAGCCAACCAGCATTAAACCTCCACCACCTCGTAAAACGATAACTAAAAAACCATCGAGTATTGAACTGCTCTTTAAGCAGTTAGGTGCCGGCTTCGAGCAAAATTGGATGACCTGGATTGGTGCTATTGCTTTGGCTTTAGGTGGCGTATTTTTAGCAAAATACAGTTTAGAGGCTGGGCTACTTTCACCTGCAATGAGGCTCAGTGCCGGTGGATTATTTGGCATTGGCTTAATCGCAGCAGCGTATTATTTACATTATAAACGTATCGTTTTTGAAGGCTTTAATAATTACATTCCTGCAGCCCTTGCCAGTGGCGGCTTTATGACTTGTTTTGCCTTAATGTTTTTGGCCTATAACAGCTTTAGCATGCTAAGTGCTGAGTGGGCATTTATTGGCTTAGCAGTTATTGCTGTGTGTGCTAGTGCAATGGCAATAAAGCTAGGTCCTTTACTTGCTGTAATAGGCATTATAGGCGCATACAGTGTCCCTGTTTGGGTAAATACGGGCAGTGGGCAGTTATTTTCTTTGCTTATTTATGTTGCCCTTGTGAGTGTTGCCGCAGCAGTTGTGGCACATAAAGTACAGCGAGTGTGGTTGTGGTATTTACTGTGGGTAGGGCATATTGGCTGGTACTTGGTTGGACTCACTTTATTTAACTACGACACAGTGTGGTTAATAGGCGCTTTTGCTTTGTTAAGTATTTTAGGATTAATCGTTATTGCACGCTTAGGTTTGGGCTTTAACACCCTTGAAGTACGCCCGCACAGCTTTAAACGGTTAGTTAATTTATTTCCAGACCACGGTTTGTTACTGGCCTTTATTGCTCCTTTAATGATTGCCATGCTGTTGAGTGTGTTTAATTTACAATGGCAAATCGTGGCGTTATTAAGCATCGCTTTGTTACTATTTTTAGTGTTAAAAAATAGCCGTTGGGATGCATGGCAAGGGGTCTCTTTATTGGTTGCGCTGTTACTAGTGGTCAGCGCTAAACAAACTTATGCCTTTGATGACGCGTTATTCATTTTTAAAAACGAATATGGGCTAGGCTTATTACTTGCTCTTGGGTTAAGTGGCTATGGACTCTATTTTGGTAATAAATACCCAAAACGATTAGCTTTTCATTTGCTTGCTTCATTAAGCATGTTTGCATTAGTTGGCACTTTGTATGCGCTGATCCCAAATACGGCTTTAGTAACCGCTTATCCACTCTGGGCGGTATTGCTATGTTTAATGAGTGCGGTGTTAATTAAATTTACGCAAAATAATACAACTTTATGGCAGCGTTTTAGTTATTGGGTGGGGGCAAACGCCAATATCACCTTAGCAATTACAATGTTACTGAGTGATAGCGGCCTTACCATTGCACTGGCTGTTCAAGTATTACTGCTGAGCTTATTAATAAAAAAATACAATGTGGCTATGCCATACTGGCCAATAAAAGCCCTTGTGGCAGCATTACTTTTACGTCTTACCTTATCGCCGTGGACGCCTAGTTATGATGAGCTAAGCATATTTGGTTTGCATTGGAGCTTAGTTGTTTACCCGCTGTGTATAGGGTTATTTTTTGCAGCGGCTAAATGTTTTAATACTTCAAAACTAAAAATATGGCTTGAAGGAGCAGCACTGCATTGTTTAGCGTTATTTGTGACAACCGAAACCAGTTATCAACTGGTAGGGCACTACCCTCAGCTGTTTTCTTTAAGTTTTTATGAGCAAGTTTTGCTCAGCTGTAACTTGCTTGCTTTAGGCTGCGTTTATTTATATCGCGCGCAAAGTGCAGGGCAGCTGGGTAAGTTATACCGCACTGCAGGTTTGATTTTATCAGCGTTAGCTGGCTTATTATTAATCAATACAACGTTGGATGATAATCCGTTATTAATGCGTCTTTATGTTGGTGAAACGCCAATATTTAACTGGCTGCTTTTAATCTGGTTCGTCCCGAGCCTGCTGGCGTTATGGTTAGCGAGTTTAGTTAAATCGTTAAATGCTAAATTGAGTCAAATTACACTCGGTGTGTCTGGTTTATTAGCCCTGTTAGCTATCAACACCTTGATCCGCCAATATTGGCAAGGCGGCTTTATTTACCTTGATAAGGCAACCAGTGACGCCGAGCTATATAGCTATTCGGTTATTTGGTTATTACTTGGCGCATTGGTGGTGATCGCCGGACATTTAAAACAGCTGCGATTATTACAAAATGTTGGTTTGGGGGTTCTTGGTGCAGTAATTGTTAAAGTATTTTTAATTGATATGGCTAATTTAACTGGGCTTTTAAAGGCATTATCGTTTATTGGCTTAGGGCTTTCGTTAGTCGGGCTTAGTTGGTTGTTCCAAAAACTAAGAAAGCGTAATTATAGCAATTAAGCATAGCTTTAAGCCCAGTATTTTACTGGGCTTAAGCGTTTATTGGTGGTTAAGTACTATGATTAAGCAGGGCCTTAAGTTTACCTGGTTTTACTGGTTTGCTTAGGTAATGAATATTTTCAGCTTTGGTTGTTTGTTTTAGCTCGGTGTCACGCACCGCGGTAATTAAAATTGCCGGAATGTCGCTTTGCCAAGTCTCTCGCAGTGTTTTAATTAAAGTAATGCCATCCCAATCATTACCTAATTGATAATCCATTAAAATAACATCGGGCGCTGCATGCGCTTTAGCATACGCTAACACAGCATCAACTTTGTCGAATAAGGTGTAATTTGCCCGCCATTTTTTCAATAAGCTGGCCATCGCGGCTAAGTTTTCAGGATCGTCGTCAACGGCAATAATATTAATCGCAGCGCGGTTGTCTACGATATTTTGATTTGTTTGTTTTTGTTGCACTAATTGCGCATCACCATAAGGCACTTCTATACTAAATCGACTGCCTTTATTAGGTAAAGAAACCACATCAATCGGCAGGCTCAGTAAATCAGCCATACGTTTAACTACCCCTAGACCAAGGCCTACGCCTTTATTGTCGCCCGCTTCAATTCGGTAAAAGTCGTTAAATATTTTTGCCTGTTCAATATCGCTAATGCCTGGGCCTGTATCCCATACTTCTATGCGTAAACTGTGTTTACGATTTCTGCAGGCAATTAGCACTTGGCCATTTTCGGTGTATTTAATCGCATTAGACAGCAAGTTTTGTAGTATTCGGCGCAAGTAGGTAATGTCACTATGCACTATTTGCTTATTTGAGCGCACTGTAAATGACAGTCCTTTATCGCTTGATAAAATGGCATATTCACTTTTGAGAGGGTCTAAAATATCGTCAATACAAAAGTGACGTGGGCTTGGGGTCATTGCGCCTTGTTCTAATTTTGCAATTTCGAGTAAGGCCGACATTAAATGCACAGTTGAATCTAAACTGTCGCCAAGCTTATTAAAATTATTTTTATTCGTGGTGTCTAGTTGTGTTTCATCAATCGCGGCAAGGTATAAACGTGCAGCATTTAATGGCTGTAAAATATCGTGACTGGCCAATGCTAAAAAGCGAGTTTTACTATCATTAGCTTGTTCTGCCTCGCGCTTGGCTAAAGTAAGTGCTTGCTCTGTTTGTACGCGGCTATCTATTTGAGCTTGTAGATTACTATTAATCATTTGTACTTCTTGGGTGCGCGCTTCAATACGGTTTTCTAAGTCCATATTAATTTCTTCTAGTGCATTTTGAGTACTAATGTGAGTAGTAATATCAGAAAAACTGGTTACAAATCCGCCATCAGGAAGTGGGTTACCGATCATTTCATACACTTGGCCGTTTCGACGGTGGCGAATAAAGTGATGTGAACTACCATTTTTTAAATGCTGAACTCGCTTATCAACATGACGGTCAATTTCACCTGGGCCACATTCACCGCGCTCTGCGTTATACCGGATTATTTCCTCAATAGGTTGGCCAACTTGTAAAAAGCCCTCGGGGTAGTTAAACATTTCACTGTAGCGCTTATTCCAAGCCACGAGGTTAAGGTCTTTATCTACAACGGATAGGCCATGGCTTAAGTTCTCTAACGAGGTAAACAATAAGTTTTGATTAAACTGCAGTGCTTGTGTGGTTTCATCAAAAAAGTTTACCACCTCTTCAAACGCCATGCGTTTGCCCGACGATACGGTATGAATAAGCGCTTGCGCCGACGAGGCACCTAATACCCCAGTAAGTGCACGTTCGCAGTAAGCAATAAAGTCAGCGCGAGGGTGAGCATTGTTGTCGTTTAAGTCGTGATGAAGCGCATAGTGTGATAATACTTGCTGGCTACGTTGAATGCCTAAAAAGGTCTGTAGCAATATTTTGAAGTCGTATACCGTGGCTTTTACATTTTTATTTAATCGGCGCGATAAAATAGCCTGATCTTTTGGATTAACAAAAGCAGCCGCTTGAATTTTGTCGATTAAGCGCTCTTCAGCCCCTAGCGAAAAACTAATGTAACAGCCAATATTGGCGAACAACGCGATAAGTGTACCGCGCGTTATTAGGGTTTGTTGTAACTCACTGTCTAGAGGGTTGGGGGCATCTAAAATAGGCAACATTAAAAACAATACCCAACAAATAACCCCAGCGAGTAGCCCGGCATAAACACCATAAGCATGGCCTTTTCGCCAATATAAGCCACCCACAATGGCAGGCAATAGTTGCGATACCAATGAAAAAGCAACCAATCCCATACTAGCCAGTGCACTGCCATTACCAAACCATTGCTGATAGAAGTAAGCTAAAATAAGCACCCCAGCAATGGTAAATCGACGCACCAGTAAAATACGAGACTTATAGCTGCTGGTAATTAAGTTACGTTTAAATTTACGACGTAACATTAACGGCAGTACCACATCATTTGAGATCATGGTACTTAACGTTAATGTGGCTACAACAATCATGGCTGTAGCTGCTGAAAGCCCTCCAATAAACACAAACGTAGTTAAAAAAGCATTATCGTGCAACATAGGCAGTGCCAGTACAAAGCTGTCTGGTGATAAGCTGCGGCCTATTTCGGGGTGAATCGCAGCGGTGGCAATAGGTAAAATCATTGCTGCTGTTAATAGCAAATACAGCGGAAAGGCCCAACGCGCAGTGAATAAATGGCGCTTATCTTGGTTATCGACCACGGTTACATGAAATTGGCGTGGCAAACAAATAATAGCCGCTGCTGCCATAAGTGACTGGCCGATAAAATTAAAACTAAAAAAGTCAAAGTGTGTCCAATACAGCCAAATAGACTCGGCGACTTGGCTAGAGCTCTCTGTAGGTAAATTAAATAAGCTGTATATCGCAAGCCCAGCAACGGCGGCTAAGGCAAACAGTTTAACTAAAGATTCAAACGCTACAGCGAGCATTAAACCTGAGCGATACTCGGTTACATCAACTTTGCGCGTACCAAAAAATATAGCAAATAACGCCATCATTAACGTGGCCGATAGCGCCAAAATATCCCCTGATATCTGATTGCTGTTTTGTAGGAGTAAAAAGCTAGAGCTGAGTGCTTTTAATTGCAATGCAATGTACGGAATGGTGGCCAATAAGGCGATTATTGTTACCATAATGGCGGTGGTTTGACGCTTACCATAGCGGGCTGAAATAAAGTCGGCAATAGTGGTGATATTTTGTTTTTTACTCACCAGTACCAGTTTACGTAAAAAGCCTTGACCGAAAAAAAACAATAAAGCGGGGCCTAACAATATAGGTAAAAAACTCCAGCTACTGGTCGCTGCTGTGCCTACTGAGCCGTAGTAAGTCCATGAAGTGCAATAAATACCTAGTGCAAATGAATACACAAACGGGTGATGACTAATACGCTTGGCAAGTGGCGTGGTTTTATCCCCCCAATTAGCCAGCCAAAACAGCACGCCTATGTAGCCAAAGGCAACAATGAGTAGTACAGCCGTCATGTTTATTTAACCTTGTAGAATATTTTTATAATTTGCCATAACTATACCCAAACTATTTCAAGATGCGAGCGTCAGTTGGCATTTGAGGCCGTTTGATTATTTACAATACCTGGCTGGGGATTAAGTTAGGGGTATATATTTTATTTATATTATCTATAAATAAAATAACCATTTGATTTTTAATGTTTTATTTTAAATTGGTTGTTTGGTTAGACTAATGTCTTATTCCCACGCTTTACTCAAAAATTGGCGTAAACATCTCGCAAAAAAATTAATTAACTTACTGAAATTAAAGTAGTTCACTTATTGTTTACTAATTAAACGCCTACAGTTTGCAGAAACGTTAACACATTGTTACGACCATTGTCGCAATTCAATATTTGAGTAGCGTTGCTAAATTGATTAACGAATATAAAAAACCACCTATCGTAATCTTGCGATGTTTAAAGGGGAAAATAAAAATGGCTTTTAAAAATGAAGAACAAGCAAAAGCTTATTGGGCAGAAAACATTTCATTACTGTTTAAGTTATTAGCGGTATGGTTTTTGGTCTCTTTTGGCTTTGGCATATTACTTGTAGATGTACTAAATGAAGTACGTTTTTTTGGGTTTAAACTTGGCTTCTGGTTCGCCCAGCAAGGCGCGATTTATACCTTTGTAGCTTTGATTTTTGTGTACGTTTTCAAAATGAATACGTTAGATAAAAAATATGGCGTAGACGAATAGGAGCTCAGCAATGGATGTTCAAATACTCACTTTTATAATCGTCGGTTTAAGCTTTGCGCTTTATATCGGCATTGCAATCTGGGCTCGTGCAGGGTCAACAAATGAATTCTATGTTGCCGGTGGTGGTGTACCTCCACTAGCCAATGGTATGGCAACTGCTGCGGATTGGATGAGTGCTGCGTCATTTATTTCAATGGCAGGTATTATTTCGTTTGCTGGCTATGACGGTAGTGTTTACTTAATGGGGTGGACGGGTGGTTATGTACTACTGGCCATGTGTTTAGCGCCTTACTTACGTAAATTCGGCAAGTTTACTGTACCAGACTTTATCGGGGATCGTTACTACTCACGTACTGCGCGTTTAGTGGCTATTTTATGTGCCATCTTTATTTGTTTTACTTACATTGCGGGTCAAATGCGTGGTGTGGGTGTGGTGTTCTCTCGTTTCTTAGAAGTTGAAATTGAAACCGGCGTTTACATCGGCATGATTATTGTTTTCTTTTATGCTGTACTTGGTGGCATGAAAGGCATTACTTACACGCAAGTTGCGCAGTACTGTGTACTGGTATTTGCTTATTTGGTACCGGCTATTTTCATCTCGATGATGGCAACCGGTCACTTTTTCCCACAAACAGGGTTTGGTGCCACGCTAAGTGATGGTTCAGGCATGTATGTATTGGATAAATTAGATGGTTTAAGTGCTGAGTTGGGCTTTGGTCAATACACTGAAGGCTCGAAGAGCATGATTGATGTATTTGCAATCACAGGTGCTCTTATGGTCGGTACTGCTGGTTTACCACATGTAATTGTTCGCTTTTTCACTGTACCTCGCGTAAAGGACACACGTATTTCAGCGGCGTGGACACTGGTATTTATTGCTATTGTTTACACAACAGCACCCGCAGTAGCTTCGTTTGCCCGTGTAAACATGATTGACACCATTAATGGTAAAGACGGTAGCGGCACAGCGTATGCAGATGCACCAGCTTGGATTAAAAACTGGGAACGTACAGGCCTAATTACCTTTAATGATAAAAATGGTGACGGCAAAATGTTTTACACATCAGGTAAAATCACTGACCCTAATAGCGCGAACGAAGTAAACGTTGACCGCGATATTATGGTACTAGCGAACCCTGAAATTGCCGACTTACCAGCATGGGTTATTGCACTCGTTGCTGCTGGTGGTATTGCCGCGGCACTATCGACTACAGCGGGCTTACTATTGGTTATTTCAACCTCAGTATCGCACGATTTGCTAAAACGGACACTCAAACCGGATATAACCGACAAGCAAGAATTACTTGCAGCGAGGTTAGCAGCGATGATTGCTATTGTAATATCCGCCTACTTTGGGATTAACCCGCCAGGATTTGTGGCCTCGGTTGTTGCCTTTGCCTTCGGCTTAGCGGCAGCGAGCTTCTTCCCTGCAATTATTATGGGTATTTTCTCTAAATCAATGAATAAACATGGTGCAATTGCAGGCATGGTAACGGGTATCACCTTTACTGCTGCATACATCATCTATTTCAAGTTTGTGAGCCCAGAGCTTAATAGCCCAGAAAATTGGTTCTTAGGTATTTCACCTGAAGGGATTGGTTTAGTAGGTATGATCATTAACTTTGCAGTAGCTGCAGTTGTAATGAAAATGACTCAACCAACACCAATTGAAATCCAAGAAATGGTGGAAGGCATTCGTAATCCTAAAGGGTCTAGTGAAGCGCATGCTCACTAATCCATATAGCTAATGATATAACGCATCAAAGCCCGACTTAAGTCGGGCTTTTTATTTGTTTAAATAATGACTACATTAAATAATCGCTATATTAGATAACCATATTTCAGGTTAAGTCGCTTTTTTATTGAGGATGATTTATGAGTAATGAGCAACAGGAAGTCGCGCAGTTTATTAACAAGCAAGCGCCATTTTCAATGTTACAAGACAGCGCCTGCAGTTATTTTGTAAACCATCTGGATAGTATTTATTTGACCCGAGAAAACCAAACGCAATGGCTTAACAGTGAACAGCCTAAGTTATTTTTAATCCGCTCTGGGTTATACGATTTAGTCGATGCCAAAGGCGATACGGTAACGCGTTTAACTCAAGGTGATTACTTTGGTTACCCCTCTTTATTAACGGGAGATGCAATACAAAATAGCTTAGAAGTACAAAAAGAGGGCATAGTGTATATGCTCGACCAAACGCATTTTGATTATTTACGCCGAGAATATAAAGCCTTTGAGCAATATTTTGTCCGTGCTCATGCTAATCGATTGCTGTCATCGCATTATAAGAGCAACAACGACAGCTGGTCTGAGCGTAAAATATCAGAGATCATGACTCGCAAAGCGATAACGCTGCCCCCCGATGCCAGCATCCGTCATAGTGCTAAAAAAATGCAAGAGCATGGGGTTTCTTCAATAATGATCACCGAAAACTCGCACCTTGTTGGGGTGGTTACTGACCGTGATTTACGTAATCGAGTGCTTGCTGATGAGGTGGACCCCGCGCAAGCTATCAATAGTATTATGACCAATAAGCCTAAGTTTATATTTGAAAATAATCGTGTGTTTTCAGCGCTACACTTAATGCTTAAGCATAATATTCATCATTTACCTGTGCTTGATGAAAATCATAAACCGCTAGGTATGATCACTAGTACAGACTTACTACGCCAACAAAAAAGCGACCCTGTCCAGCTCATTGGCCGTATTTATAAAGCGCATAATGTCGCTGATTTAAAGCGTTACGCTAAAGAAATTCCTGAGTTATTAAAGGGGTTTTCTAATAATATTGATGATATTTCACTGATCGGAAAGTTACTCAGCGGTTTAACTGATGCGCTAACCTCGCGGCTAATATTTTTATTTCAACAACAACATGGTGTTGCACCTACGAGCTTTAGCTTTATTTGTTTTGGCTCTCAAGCGCGCGAAGAGCAAACACTGCATTCTGATCAAGATAATGGCTTGTTATTACCCGATGGTCTAAACGATGAGCAGCACGCGTACTTTAAACAAATGGGTGAATTTGTATGTGAAAACTTAGTTGAATGCGGTATTCGTCGTTGCCCTGGTAACATTATGGCCAGCAGTGATGCGTGTCGAATGAGTGTCAGTGATTGGCGGGCGAAGTTTTTAAAGTGGATCACCAGCCCCACACCTCAGGCAATGCTCAACTGTAAAATATTTTTTGATCTGCGTTTTATTGAAGGATCAACCACGCTTTATAGCCAGTTTTGTGAAGAGTTAACTCATATTTCTCGCAACGATCTTTTTTATGCGGCAATGGCCAGCGATGTGAATACCAACAGCGCGCCGATTGGTTTATTCAATAACTTTAAAACCGAAAAAACAGAGCAACACCACAAGTACATCGATCTTAAAAAGCGCGGGGTGGTGATCATTAACGATCTGGCAAGGTTGTATGCATTAAAAGTAGGCATCCGTCGTGCTAACACCCAAGAGCGATTAGACGCCTTATTAAAGTATTCATTGTTAAGCAAAGAAGATATTTATAATTTAAAAGATTGTTGGCGATTTTTAACTCAGCTTCGGCTGCGCACACAAATAAACGAAGAGGGGTTACCCAGCAATTGTATAAACCCAGATAAGCTCAATTCGTTAGAGCGTCATCAGCTTAAAGAAGCGTTTTACCTAGTAAAACAAGCGCAGCAAGGCGCGGCGTTTAAATTTTCGCGTGGGAGTTTGTAACAACAATGGTTAAGCAGCTTATTACTCGTTATTTAAAGCGCCGTCATTTGCTCGTGCAAAGTGCTTTAAAGCAACGTTATTTAGTAATTGATTTGGAATTAACAGGGCTTGCTCCTAAACAACATGAAATTGTCTCGGTTGCTTGGGTACTGATTGATAACGAATGTATCAAAAACAGTCAGTCGCAGCATTTGGTTAATAAAGAGGTGAAAAGTTTAGAGCAGAGCCCCGTTTTTCATGGCATTAGTACTGACTCGGTGGCACAAGGGCAAAGTCTACAAAGCATTTTAACGTCTTTAAGCGCTCACTTTAGTGACTGTATTTTAGTATTTCATAATGCCATGCTCGATTGGGGTTTTTTAAAGTTAGCACTAAAAAATGCAGGGATCACCCAGCGCCCCAAGTTGATTATCGACACCTTACAAATAGAAAAAAAGCGTCTGCTAAAACATAGCTCAGATATAAAATTAGACGATTTAACTCTTAATGAATGTCGTAAACGCTACGGCTTACCAAGCTATCATTGTCATCACGCCCTTACCGATGCACAAGCTACTGCTGAGTTGTTATTAGCCCAATGCCATCAAATAAGCGCCGGTAAGGAGCTCAAAGTAGGCGAGTTAACGTAGGTTGGGCAGAGCGAAACCCAACCTATAAAGAATACATAAATACTAGATTACTGAGGCAGTTTACTTTTGTTTTTATTTGTATAACTATGGGAACGTGTGATTTATTATGAATTCAAGGAACGAATATGAAACTTATCATCGCTATTTTTATTACCTTATTCCCTCTTATTACTTTTGCTCATTCAAGCGTGCCAGCTAATCGTCACATTGCAGTGCAGGGGTCAGCTGAGGTATTTGTTGAGCCTGATATGGCTCAAATTATATTTGAAGTAAAAAGCACTGAAGCTACATTCCTTGAGGCTAAACGTGAGCTTGATGACCGGATTAGCTTGCTACTTGAACAATCAGACAAATACGGTTTTGACCAAAACGATGTTTATATATCGGGTTTAAAAAGCAAGGTATACACTATGATTGGTACAGAATCTGGGACTGTTTCAGGCGATAAGTATTTAGCCCTGAAAACAGTTAAAGTCACATTGAAAGATATTAAAAAAGTCGATGAATTTATTAATTTTGCTCAAAGCTTAAAAATAGACAATATCGAAAAAATTAATGGTTTATCCTCTAAAGTTAATCAGTTAGAGGTAGAAGCAACACAATTAGCAATCGATAACGCAAAAGCGAAGGGAAATAAGCTCGCTCAAGCTTTTGGCGCTGAACTTGGCAACGTTTACAGTATCAGTGCAAATTCCGGCAGCTCAGATTACGATTATGACGCGGGCGGTGTTAAGCACATTATTTTATCTAGCGATAGAAATAGCGTGGTTGCTAGTAATAACGAGAATCCATTTATGCAGCAGCAATATTTAGGCGCAACAATAAGCGTTAAAGCATCAATAAAGGTGGTGTTTGATTTAAAACTAAAATAGCAAACAGTGCAAATACCCACTAGCAGGACTAAAAGTAAAAGTGCAGTGTGTGTGTTGATTATGACGTTAATTTAAAGTTTCTAATGCTTGGCTCTTATAATCACAAGCAAGGTCGATTACAATACCGCCATCTAAAAGGCGACGCTGCCTTTCTCTGTACGTAACTAGAGTGGATTTTATATTTCATGGCAATCAAACTTGCAATTAATGGTTTTGGTCGTATTGGTCGAAATATTGTCCGTGCACTATACGAATCAGGCTTAAGCGACGAGATCAAAATTGTTGCAATTAACGAACTAGCCGACCCTGAAGCTATTGCCCATTTATTAAAATACGACACCTCTCATGGTCGTTTTGCTTTTCCAGTTAAACTAGGTGAAGACACCATTAGCGTAGCTGATGACACCATTGCGTTATTTTGTGAACAAAATCCAGTTGAATTACCGTGGCAAACGTTAGATGTTGACGTGGTGCTTGAATGTACGGGGGTTTATCACTCGCGTGAACACGCGCAATTACATTTGACTGCGGGCGCAAAAAAGGTGCTATTTTCACATCCTGCGGATAATGATGTTGATGCCACTATTGTTTACGGTATTAATGACGATGAGCTTAAAAGCGAGCATACTATTGTCTCTAATGGCTCGTGTACCACCAACTGCGTCGTTCCTGTTATTAAAGTACTCGATGATGCCTTTGGCATTGAATCAGGTGCTATTACGACCATTCATGCGTCAATGAACGATCAGCAAGTAATTGATGCGTATCATCATGATTTACGCCGTACGCGTGCCGCCAGCCAGTCTATTATTCCTGTAGATACAAAATTAGCCCGTGGTATAGACCGTATTTTACCTAAATTTAAAGGTCGCTTTGAGGCCATTGCGGTCCGTGTACCGACCATTAATGTGACGGCGATGGATTTAAGTGTCACGGTTAATGCAGATGTAGATTTAAGTGCGGTTAATAATGCCCTTAAAGCACAAACTAAAGACCGCCTTGAAGGTATTTTAAGTTACACCGAAGAGCCATTGGTATCGGTTGATTTTAATCATGACCCACATTCTTGTATCATAGATGGCACACAGACACGTGTTAGTCATAAACGACTGATAAAGTTATTAGTTTGGTGTGATAACGAGTGGGGATTTGCGAATCGCATGCTCGATACCGCGCGTGCTATGATGGCATTTAAGTAATATTTTAAACGTATTTTTCAGGTTCAGTATCGTTAACTAAGGAGATGTTCATGTCGGTCATTAAAATGGCAGATTTAGATTTAAACGGCAAACGCGTATTAATTCGTGAAGATTTAAATGTACCCGTTAAAGCAGGAAAAGTGACGTCAGATGCACGTATTCGTGCTGCGTTACCTACTATCAAACTAGCGTTAGAGAAAGGCGCGAAAGTGATGGTTATGTCACACCTTGGCCGTCCTACGGAAGGGCAATACGAAGAAGAGTTTTCATTGGCTCCGGTTGTCGATTACTTAAATGATGCACTTGAGCAAACAGTTCGCCTAGAAAAAGATTATTTAAACGGCGTTGATGTTGCAGATAACGAAGTCGTTGTTTTTGAAAACGTGCGTTTTAATAAAGGCGAGAAAAAAGACGACGAAACTTTATCAAAGCAACTCGCTGCATTATGTGACGTGTACGTAATGGATGCCTTTGGTACTGCGCATCGGGCACAAGCATCAACGCATGGTGTAGGTTTATTTGCTGATGTAGCGTGTGCCGGTCCATTATTATCGGCTGAACTTGAAGCGCTAGGTAAAGCGCTTGATAACCCAGCACGCCCATTAGTGGCGATTGTGGGTGGCTCTAAAGTGTCAACTAAGTTAACCGTACTTGATTCATTGTCTAAAATTGTTGACCAGCTTGTTACGGGTGGCGGTATTGCTAATACCTTTATTGCAGCTGCAGGTTACCCTGTAGGTAAGTCCCTTTTTGAGGCTGACTTAATGGACGAAGCTAATCGCTTATGTGCAGCAGCAAAAGCTAACAAGGGTGAAATTCCGGTACCGACAGATGTTGTTGTGGGTAATGAATTCTCAGAATCAGCTGTAGCAACACTTAAAGATGTAAGCGAAGTTACCAGCGACGATATGATTTTTGATATTGGCCCCGATACCGCAAATCAACTTGCAAAAATTATTGCTAATGCGGGCACCGTTGTATGGAATGGCCCAGTGGGTGTTTTTGAATTTGATCAGTTCGGTAATGGTACACGTGCCATTGCCCAAGCGATTGCTGATTCAAAAGCGTTTTCAATTGCAGGCGGTGGTGACACCCTAGCAGCAATTGACAAGTACGGCATTAGTGACAAAGTTTCGTATATTTCTACCGGTGGTGGTGCTTTCTTAGAGTTTTTAGAAGGTAAAAAACTGCCTGCAGTAGTGATGCTAGAATCACGTGCTAAGTAATACGTAAAGTATTAGCTAGCCGTTAGGCAGATGTGGAGTGTCCGCATCTGCTACACTTAACTGATAAATACCTCTCACTTTTATTTATTAGTATTTAATTCGAATTTTAGGCATTGAGCTTTAAGGTTCGAGGTGTAGTTATTGCACCAAACTAACAAATCCGTTCAAACTAGATAGTTTAATGACTATCGATAAATTGGAGAATACCCAATGGCTTTAATCAGTATGCGACAACTTCTGGATCATGCCGCTGAGCATGGTTACGGTGTACCCGCGTTTAATGTAAATAACCAAGAGCAAATGCGCGCAATTATGGAAGCGGCTGATAAAACAAACAGCCCTGTTATTGTGCAAGGTTCTGCGGGCGCACGTGCGTATGCCGGTGCACCTTTTATTCGTCATATGATTTTAGCGGCAGTTGAAGAATGGCCACATATCCCCGTGGTTATGCATCAGGATCACGGTACATCACCGGGTGTATGTCAGCGTTCAATTCAGTTAGGTTTTTCATCAGTAATGATGGATGGCTCGTTAATGAGCGATGGCAAAACTCCGTCAAGCTACGATTACAACGTTGATGTAACACGTAAAACAGTTGAAATGGCACATGCGTGTGGCGTATCTGTAGAGGGTGAGCTAGGTGTATTAGGTTCACTTGAAACCGGTGAAGCGGGTGAAGAAGACGGCGTTGGCGCTGAGGGTAAACTTACCACAGAGCAAATGCTAACGAATCCAGAAGAAGCGGCAGATTTTGTAAATAAAACCCATGTTGATGCGCTGGCTATTGCCTGTGGTACATCACACGGTGCCTACAAATTTACGCGTCCACCAACCGACGATATTTTAGCGATTGATCGTATTAAAGAAATTCATGCGCGTATTCCAAACACGCACTTAGTAATGCATGGCTCGTCTTCTGTACCACAAGAGTGGTTAGAAGTGATTAACCAATACGGTGGCGAAATTCCTGAAACATACGGTGTGCCAGTTGAGCAAATTGTTGAAGGGATTAAATACGGTGTGCGTAAGGTAAACATTGATACTGACTTACGTTTAGCGTCTACCGGTGCGATTCGTCGTCATTTGGCAATGAACCCATCGAACTTCGACCCACGTAAGTTCTTAGCCGCTGCAACACAAGCAATGACTGACATTTGTATTGCCCGTTACGAAGCGTTTGGTACTGCGGGTCAAGCAAGTAAAATTAAGCCAATTTCATTGGATGAAATGCACCTTAAATACTTAAGCGGTGAGTTAAATCCAAAAATAAAATAATGAGCCAATAACGGCGATACTCTCGCACTCATTATAAAAAGCCAGTTGCTTACGCTCTGGCTTTTTTGATCTGAGGGGATCAGTATTTTACTTACCGATAAATCTGGGATCACTCGATTACTAACTTGTCATATCTGGGATCATTACTTTACTAAGTGAAGGGCTTAAAGTGACGCATTTTGTACTTTTAAGTGTCGAACATCATAATGAATGGATAAAAATCACACAGCAAATCATTGGTTTAGCTTTGTTAGTGGGTAAAATAGTGATCCGAAAAGGGATCTGCTTAATAAAACTCTGATCCTTGTATTTAAGATCATAATAAACCTGATCTAAATAGGTGCCGACTTTTATTATTAAGCCTAAAAATAGCTGCTAGTTAGTAATTTGATGATCCCAAGTTAATATCATAAATAGGCCTTTAATAACGACTCACTTTACTGCAAACCACTTTTTTATTTACTGCTCAAGATGATAAAAATATGACATATTCAATTTTTTGTTA
Source organism: Pseudoalteromonas sp. S3260 (assembly GCF_005886925.1). Classification (NCBI taxonomy): domain Bacteria; kingdom Pseudomonadati; phylum Pseudomonadota; class Gammaproteobacteria; order Alteromonadales; family Pseudoalteromonadaceae; genus Pseudoalteromonas; species Pseudoalteromonas sp. S3260. The sequence continues at coordinate 37,008 of NZ_PNCV01000072.1, read as the reverse complement.
CTATTTTGTGTTTTTTTTAGTTTCATTTTAATTTAGACGTTACACTTTAATAAAAATGTCATACTTAGTCATAATAATGAAACCTACTCAATAGCCTAAGAGATAAATTGGAATGTCACGTAAAGTATTAGTCGTTGATGACGAAGCACCTATCAGGGAAATGTTGGTTTTTGTTTTAGAACAAAATGGCTTTCAAGCCATTGAGGCAGAAGATTATGATTCTGCAATAGCCGCAATGGTTGAACCTTATCCAGATATGGTGTTACTCGATTGGATGCTACCTGGTGGTAGTGGAATTCAAATCGCTAAAAAATTCAAACAAAATGAACACACACGCCAAATCCCTATCATTATGCTAACTGCTCGCGGCGAAGAAGAAGACAAAATACGCGGTTTAGAAGTGGGCGCTGATGATTACGTTACTAAGCCGTTTTCACCTAAAGAGTTAATGGCGCGTATTAAAGCAGTTATTCGCCGAGTAGCACCTACCTCTTTAGAAGAAGCAATTGAAGTGCATGGCCTGCGCTTGGACCCTATTTCGCATCGTGTTACCTCAGGGGGCAGTGAGCTTGATATGGGACCAACGGAATTTCGACTGTTACACTTTTTTATGACCCATCCAGAGCGTGTTTACAGCCGTGAGCAACTGCTTGATCATGTATGGGGCACGAATGTGTATGTTGAAGACAGAACCGTAGATGTTCATATTCGTCGCTTGCGTAAAGCGATTGCTACGCTTGGACATGACCGCTTAGTACAAACGGTACGCGGAGCTGGTTATCGCTTTTCGAGTAAACTATAGTGTGCTTACAATTAAGCTTACTTAGTTAAGTAGCAATCTATTAACCTAGTTCAGTCAACTTGTCTGCTAGCGTTTATAAGGTAAAGAGCGTGTATGTATCGAGTTATTAACAAGCAGGCGCTAACAAAGCGGCTGTTTGTCTATTTTATACCTTTACTTTTAATTGGGGTGCTTATTGATGCCCCATTTTTGATGTTGTTTTTGGGCGCTTTTTCGCTACTTATGTGGCATTACCATCAACTTTATCGGTTAAGTGATTGGCTGCATAACCAGCGCAGTTTTAACCCACCAGAAGGTGAAGGATCGTGGGAGCAAGTATTTGAAGGCATCTATCAGCTGCAAAATCGTAATCGTAAAAAGCGTAACGAACTGGCAGAGCTGATACGCCGTTTTCGTGACGGTGCTGAGGCGGTGCCTGATGCCGTTGTTGTATTGCAAAACGATTTATCAATTGTGTGGTGTAATCAACTTGCACTCAAAGTGTTAGGGTTACAATGGCCGGTTGATCATGGTCAGCGTTTAGATAACCTCATTCGCGATCCTAAATTTGCTAAATATATGCACCGTAAAGAGTTTAGTGATGCACTGGAGCTTGAAAGTGGCCACAGTGTAGAACAAGTACTTGAGTTTAGGGTGATGCCTTATGCTAACACTCAGTTATTGGTGGTAGTACGTGATGTCACCCGTTTAAAGCAGCTTGAGCAGATGCGTAAAGACTTTGTTGCTAATGTCTCTCATGAGCTCAGAACCCCTTTAACGGTTGTTACCGGCTACCTTGAAATGCTCGACAGTGATTCGCTCCCTTCGCCTGCAATGTGGAATAAGGCACAAACTACCATGCTAGAACAATGTAAACGCATGGATAGTTTAGTGAATCAGTTACTTTCGTTATCACGTATTGAAGGCGCAAAACGCCACAGTAATGATAAGGCAGTAAATGTACCGCAATTGCTAAAACTGATTGAAATTGAAGCACAGTCTATAAATCAAGATAAAGGCCATCAACTTATTTTTAATATTGATGCGTCACTTGATATTACCGGTGCTGAGGATGAGCTCAGAAGTGCTTTTTCAAACTTAGTATTTAATGCCATTCATTATACTAAGCCAGGTGGTAAAATTGAGGTGTGTTGGCAGCGCAACAATGCACAGGCATGTTTTAGTGTTATCGATAATGGTGATGGTATTGCACCAGAGCATATAAATCGCTTAACTGAGCGTTTTTATCGGGTCGATAAAGCCAGAAGCCGCACCACAGGTGGCTCAGGATTAGGCTTAGCAATCACTAAACATGTACTTACTCGCCATGGTAGCCAATTAAAAATTAGCAGTGAACTGGGTAAAGGCTCCTGTTTTTCTTTTGCGTTTTCAAGCGATAGGTTGATCTCTATTCCGCCATTAGTGACGAGTAATACTGCTAGTCATAAAAGTGTCATTTAAGAGTCACACCATTGTCATGTACTCACTTTAGAGTGAACCGCAGTTAGGAAATGGGACGAACAAACTGGAGAACCCCAAAATGAAATTTAAAAACTTAGTTGCCGCAATGGGTGTGGCTGTTACAACATTTGTATCTGCGCAAGCAGTAGCATTAGAAGACGGTATGCCTGAGTATCAAAAAATTAGCGGTGTATCAGGTAACTTTTCATCGGTAGGGTCTGATACGTTAGCCAACATGATGACCTTTTGGGCTGAAGAATATAAGCGTATTTACCCAAATGTAAATATTCAAATTCAAGCGGCAGGTTCGTCTACTGCGCCACCAGCACTAACAGAAGGTACGGCAAATTTAGGTCCAATGAGCCGTGCTATGAAGTCGAAAGAAATTGAAGCATTTGAAAAGCGCTATGGTTATAAGCCAACACAAGTACGTGTAGCAATTGATGCATTAGCGGTATTTGTTCATAAAGATAACCCAATTGAAGGGCTACGTATTGACCAAATCGATGCTATTTTCTCTTCAACACGTAAATGTGGCGCACCAGAGCAAGTAAACCGCTGGAGTGATGTTGGTCTAGAAGGTGATTGGGCTGCAAAAGACGTGCAATTATATGGACGTAACTCAGTATCAGGGACTTACGGTTACTTTAAAAAGAAAGCCTTATGTAAAGGCGATTTTCGTAATAACGTGAACGAGCAACCGGGTTCAGCTTCTGTTGTACAGTCAATTTCAGCATCACTAAATGCCATTGGTTATTCTGGCATTGGTTATAAAACATCGGGTGTGCGCACTGTTCCGTTATCTAAAAAAGGTACTAACTTTGTAGATGCCACGCTTGAAAACGTAGCTCAAGGTAAATACCCACTTTCACGTTTCTTATATGTTTATGTAAATAAACACCCAAATAAGCCACTTGGCCCAGTTGAAGCTGAGTTTTTAAAGATGGTACTTTCGCAAGAAGGTCAAAAAATTGTAGAAAAAGATGGTTATGTGCCACTTTCTGCAAAGCTAGTTGAAGTTGAGTTGAAAAAGTTAGGCTTAAACTAAACCGCTAATAATTAAAAACCGCTCAAATGAGCGGTTTTTTTTGGTTTACAATTTATGCCGATTGATATTAGTCAGCTTTACTTAAGTTTTCAGCTTGTACTTTGCATTGATTATACGCTTCGATGCACTTAGATGAGCAAACCTGTGACTTAAGGCTGTCGGTGGTTGTTTGTTGTTCACAGCTGGTTTCGCATTGATAACTTTGCTGAGCACATTGATTAAGTGCTGGATTACCCGCCTGGCTCTGGCAGCCAGCAAGAACTGCAAACGAAAAAGCCACGAGGCTAGTTTTAATAAAAGTTTTCATACTTATCCTTAAAGTGAGGCTACACCAGTATTAAACTTCAACCTGTATATTGTCGATTAATCTAACACTTCCTAAAAAGGCGGCAGCTAAAATAACAAATCGTGTATCTTCGAGTGTAGCAGCTTTTAATGTATCTCGTTGAGCTATCGAAAAATAATCTGGTTTTAGCCCTGCGCTTTCTAAAGTCGCTTTAGCATCAGCTTCAAGAGTAGCAAACGCTTTATTTCCGCTTTTTAGTTGCTGCGCACAGTGATTTAAAGTATTGAATAAAATCGTAGCGGTTTGCTTTTCATCACTTGATAAATACCCATTGCGTGAGCTCATGGCAAGGCCGCTAACTTCACGCATCGTTGGCACACCAATAATTTCTACTGGTATCGACAAATCACGGGCCATTGTTTTAACAACTTGCAGCTGTTGAAAGTCTTTTTCACCAAAGCAGGCGTAATCAGGTTGGACTAAGTTAAATAGTTTAGTGACAACTGTTGCTACACCTTTAAAATGACCAGGACGTGAGCCGCCGCAATAGCCCATCGAAATACCTGGTACATCAACAAAACTTTGCACCCCTAAGCCATTTGGGTAAATAGCCTCTACACTGGGGATAAACAAAATATCCGTTTCAAGATCGGCTAAACCTTGTTTATCGGCATCTAAGGTACGCGGATAATTGTCTAAATCTTCGTTAGCACCAAATTGCATCGGGTTAACAAAAATACTAACAACGACTTTGTCGGCCAGTGTTTTTGCTTTTTCTACCAACGAAAAGTGGCCGCGGTGCAGGTTACCCATAGTAGGTACTAGTGCAACACTTAAACCCGCTTGGCGCCAAGCTCTTATTTGACTGCGTAATGATTTAATTTCAGTGATTGACTGCATTATTTAAACTCGTGTTCAGCGCTTGGAAAAACGCCGCTTTTAACATCGTTACAATACTTTTTAACAGCGGCAGGCATGTTGCCTGTTTCGAGTAAAAAGTTTTTTGAAAATTTAGGAATGTAGCCTGCAGAAATGCCGACTAAATCGTGCATAACCAAAATTTGACCATCGGTTACATTGCCCGCACCAATCCCTATAGTCGGAATGCTTAATGAGTCAGTAATACGTTTTGCTAAGGCACTTGGAATACACTCAAGCACGAGTAGTTGAGCACCCGCTGCCTCTAATGCTTTTGCATCGGCAATAATTTTTTGTGCTTGTACTTCTTCACGGCCTTGAATTTTAAAACCACCAAATACGTGCACAGATTGTGGCGTAAGCCCTAAATGCCCACACACCGGAATACCTTGTTGAGTGAGTGATTTAATGCTGTCATGTAGCCATTCACCGCCTTCAAGCTTGATCATGTTAGCACCTGCGCGCATCAACTCTGCGGCATTTTTACAGGCATCATTTGGATTTGCATAGGTCATAAACGGTAAGTCGGCAATAACAAATAGGTCACGGCTTCCAGCACGAACACAGCGAGTATGGTACGCAATTTCATGGTTTGTTACAGCGAGTGTGTCATCGCCACCTTGTAATACCATTCCCAAAGAATCACCGACTAAAACAACTTCAACGCCATTCTCATGAAATAACTTAGCAAAACTGGCATCATAAGCTGTTAACGCAGTGATTTTATTACTTTCAGCCTTCATTTTATTCAAAGTTGAAACGGTTATTTTAGACATAATATTCTCGCAGACAGTGGCCTTAGTTAATTACAGCGGTAATTGTTGTAAGTCGTTAAGCGGTAGGTTATTTGCTATCTGTTTGATAGATACGCCGCTTGGTAAAATAAGTTCGGGTGCAATTTCTTGCAGCGGGTAAACAACAAATTCTCTCTCGTTTAACCCGTAATGAGGCACCGTTAAACGTTTAGTATTTATAACCTGTTCACCAAATAATAAAATATCAATATCCAGTGTGCGTGCGCCCCAGCGCTCAGCTTTTCTGACTCGACCATGTTCCAGCTCTATGGCTTGGGTTAAATCGAGTAGTTGCTCTGGCTCAAGTGAAGTATTGATACAGGCGACTGCATTCACATAATCAGGTTGATCTTGTGGTCCCATAGGCTTGCTCGCATAATAATGCGAGCAGGCTAAAAGTTCGCTGTTTGGCAAGCTTTTAAGTGCAATAACAGCGTTATCAAGTTGTTTTTTAGGGCTGTTAAGGTTTGCACCTAAACCCAAATAGACACGTTGCATTATTTACTCAGCTGGCTTTTTAGTAGTACGACGACGAGGTCGCTTGCGTGGCTTTGGGCCACCTTGATGACCAAGCTCTCGCACCATTTCTTTTTGGCCATTAATATCTTGACCTAAGTACTGTGTCCACCACTGTGCCAGCTCTGTATGCTCAGTTTCACCAGCATCAACACGCAATAGTAAAAAATCATAAGCGGCTTTAAAGCGCGGCTGCTGTGTTAAACGATAGGCACGTTGGCCTGCACGTTTATCTAAGCGTTGTTGAATATGCCAAATATCACGAGCACCTAACGTAAAGCGTTTTGGTACGGCAATATGTTGGGCATTCTCACTCAGTACTTTATTAATTGCTTGAGCAAATGCATCGTATTCTGAGAGTTGCTCTTGGCGTCTAATTTTTTCAGTACGTTCAATCAGCGGGAACCACAGTAATGCTGCAAATACAAACGCAGGGGTGACTTTTTTCTCTGCATTAATGCGGATGTCAGTGTTTGCAAACATTTGCTTGATGAAGGTTTCTTCAAGCCCGCCTGGGTTTTTATCCAAAATGCGGTCAAGTTCTGGGAACAACGATTTAAATAACCCGTATTTGCGCAGCATTATAAAGTTTTGCTGTGCTTTGCCGTTTAAAAATAGCTTGAGTATTTCTTCAAATAAACGCGCTGGCGGAATATTATCAAGCAAGCTCGCTAATTCGGTAATCGGCTTTTCGCTTGCTGGCGCTATTTGCATATCTAACTTGGTGGCAAAGCGCACTGCGCGAAGCATACGCACGGGGTCTTCACGGTAGCGTGTTTCAGGATCGCCAATTAACTCTATTTGTTTTGCCTTTATGGCCGCTAAACCATTGGCGTAATCATAAATACAAAAATCATTGATTGAGTAGTATAAGGCATTGATTGAAAAATCACGACGCTCGGCATCTTCTTCAATGCTGCCAAATACGTTGTCGCGAAGTAGTTGCCCATGTTCGCTTGATTGGCTAATTTGATTTTTATCTTCTTGTGCTTCGTGATGGCCGCGCATGGTGGCCACTTCAATAATCTCACGACCAAAAACAATGTGCGCTAAACGAAAGCGGCGGCCAATTAAACGGCAGTTACGAAACAGTTTTTTAACTTGCTCAGGGGTTGCATTGGTTACAACATCAAAATCTTTAGGTTGTTGGCCTAACAATACATCGCGAATGCAACCACCAACTAAGTAGGCATCATAGCCACCATCTTTTAGGCGATAGAGTACTTTGATTGCATTTGGGCTAAATTGTTTGCGAGAAATACCATGCTCACCTCTAGGGATCACTAACGGCTCACTGCTGATTGCGACATTTTCGTTATTGGCACTTGGGCCAATAATTTGTCGACAAAATTGAAAAAGCTTGGAAATAATAGTCTGTCTCCTAGAGAAGCGGTTGATTTACTCGCCATTGCAATCAAAATCACAGCAAGTATTCGCTTAAAGCGTTATTTTTACTGTTTAATGTAATTAGCATATATTTAGGCGGCTATCATATACCAGCAAGGTAAAAAAATTAAGTTGCAGCACTGAAATTAAGCCATTTTTAACGATTTTATTTGAATTAATTCCACGTAATACGTAAAGGGAGGTTAAATCTGTATTTCACGCTTAGCAGGAACAAGGCTTAAGTTAAAATGCGCCACGCCCCAAGCGAGTAACTGTTCGCAGGTTAAATCCATTAGTTGCTCATGTATTGGCAAGCCTAAAAATTTAAATACAGCTATTAAAGTGGGTTTTGGATTTTGTTTGCAAATTGCAGGGGCATAATTTTGCTTAGACAGTTTAAACCCTGGTTTTGCTACCGCTAAAGGTAAATGAGCAAATTCTGGAATAGGGTTATTAAGTTGCTTAAACAGACTGATTTGACGGGCGGTAGGTTCAAGTAGATCAGCGCCTCGTACAATTCGATTGATCCCTTGCTCAATGTCATCAATAACCACCACCAGTTGATAGGCAAATAAACCGTCGCTACGTTTTATAATGTAATCTTCATGGGCCAGAGCAGGGTCAACGTCAATACGTCCCTGAATAAGGTCGTTATAAGTCACGGTTGCATGGCATTGAGTTAAGCGAAGGGCATGACCCTGTTCACTGAGTTGGCTATGTTTACATTGCCCTTGATAAATACCGCCGAGGGCTTTTATTTGCTTACGAGAGCATTGGCAGGCATAAATAAGCTGTTGTTTTGACAGTGAGTTTACTGCATCTTGATAAATAGTAAGACGCTGTGTTTGATACACAACGTTTTCATCCCAATTAAGGCAGTAGGCGTCTAAGGTATTTAAGATATCGGTGGCGGCGCCTTTTACAACGCGAGTAGTGTCTATATCTTCAATGCGAACTAACCACTTTCCTTGGTTAACTTTTGCATCTAGGTAGCTACCTACAGCCGCCACAAGTGAGCCAAAATGTAACGGCCCCGAAGGAGACGGTGCAAATCGGCCGCGATAGTCAGATACTTGCGCGGTAACGGCTGTAGAAGACATGGCTATAACTTAATTAGCCGCGTCCAGCTTGTTTTTCTTTAATTTCGGCAAGTGTTTTACAGTCTACGCATAAATCAGCAGTAGGACGTGCTTCTAAACGACGAATGCCAATTTCAATGCCACAAGACTCACAAAAACCAAACTCGTCTTCTTTAATTAAGTTGATTGTTTTTTCAATTTTCTTAATTAATTTGCGTTCGCGGTCACGAGTACGAAGCTCTAATGAGAACTCTTCTTCTTGTGCTGCGCGGTCAACGGGATCAGGAAAGTTAGCTGCTTCGTCTTGCATGTGTGACTTAGTACGATCAACTTCGTTTCGTAAATCATTACGCCAAGTTTCTAAAATTGTTTTAAAATGAGCACGTTGTGCTTCATTCATGTACTCTTCACCCGGTTTTTCTTGGTATGGTTCTAAACCGGCTTGAGCCAATAAACCATGTCTTTTTTGGTCTGGCATAACTCTCTCCTAAATCCTTAATTTAATGCCTCAGCATTAGCCGGCGGTATAAATAGCAGAAACTCATACCCTAGGCAAATTTATTTTTAAATAATCGAATTAGCTTCAACCCTGTTTACTCATATTAAAGTAGCAAAAGCAGTGTTTATATTTTTTATTACAGTATCGGTTTATAAACTGGCGTTGTTATGTGGGCAAAAATAATAAAAACAACTTATCTTTTACTTTTCGGATAAGTATTTTTTGGGCGTGGCGAAATACCAACGCTTAAATGCGCTCTTTTTACTCAACAAATGCTACTTTCTCAACCAAAGTTACTTCACTCGCTGAAATGTGTGCTTTATAAGCTAATACTTCTACGCCTTGCTCAATGGCCTCGCTAAGCAATTGTGCATAGGTTGGATCAATATGCACCGCAGCACTGACTTGTGTGATGCCTTGGTGCAGCACTGCAAATAGTAATACCGCTCGATGCCCTTGTTTGACCATGTCGATTAATTCACGAATATGCTTTTGCCCACGAACAGTTTGGGCGTCAGGGAAGTAGCTTTGACCGCTTTGTGGACGATCTTCGCTCAGCAGCGTGACTGATTTAACTTCAACATAACAATTGGCTTTGCTGCTGTGGGTAAGTAAAAAGTCGATGCGGCTGTTTTCACTGCCATACTTCACTTCACTTTGTATGTGTTGATAGCCTGTAAGCTCATCAATAACCCCATTATTAAGTGCTTCTTCGACCACTTTATTGGCAACGGCGGTATTTACACAAATAAGTTGTGATAAGTTATTTTGCGTCAGCTCTAATGACTGCGGGTACTTTCGCTTAGTATTACTGCTGGTGGAATAAAAGGCAGTAAAACCGGCATCGGCACAGCCCGTCATCTTACCCGTATTAGCACAGTGAGCGGTAAAAGTGCTGCCATCACTGAGCTCTAAATCAGCTAAAAAGCGTTTGTAACGTTTTAATAACGTAGCAGATTGTAATGGCGGGGTGTACTTCATTAATGACTTCCTTTTATAACCAGAATTCAGGTTAAGTAAAATAAGACTTTACGGACTATTTGAGGTTATTTACCGCAAGCAGTTGGGAACTTAAGCGCGCTATAGTAAACTCAACCACACATTTAAGTGCAAGGATATTCTAACATGAGTGAAAAATTTGTTGTTCAATTAAGCGAGCAATCGGCACCAGGGCATTGGGGCGAAAGTGCGTCACTATCTTTTAACGAACACGGCGCAACGGTTCATTTATCTGAGCAAGAAACATTAAAAAATGTGCAAAAAGCAGGTCGTACTATTGCCAGCCAAGGCATTAAAAGTGTTGTGCTTGAAGGTGATGTATGGTGTACAGAGAGCCAATGGGCTTTTTACCAAGGCTTTGTATCACCAAAAGTACTAAACGGTGTTGAGTTTGTTGATAACGCACAATCTGATCTTAAAGAACTCGCTGATTTAAAAGCATCGGCAACGTGGGCGCGCGAAATGATCAATGGCACCGCCGATGACATTTACCCAGAAAGCTTGGCTGAAAAAGCCGCTGAATTTATTCAATCACTGGCACCAGAGCATGTTAGCTATCAAATAATAAAAGGCGATGCGCTATTGGAACAGCAGTGGATTGGTATTCATGCCGTAGGTCGTGGTAGTGAACGTCCGCCAGTATTACTTGAGCTTGATTACAACCCAACTGGCGATGAGAACGCACCGGTAAGCGCAGCACTTGTTGGTAAAGGTATTACGTTTGACTCAGGTGGTTACTCAATTAAACCAAGCGAAGGTATGTTGGGTATGAAGTGCGACATGGGTGGTGCAGCAACGGTAACCGCAGGTTTGGCACTGGCAATTAGCCGTGGCGTAGAAAAGCGTATTAAACTGTTTTTATGTTGTGCTGAGAACTTAATTTCCGGTCATGCATACAAGCTAGGTGACATTCTTACTTACAAAAATGGCACAACCGTTGAAATTGTAAATACCGATGCTGAAGGGCGTTTAGTATTAGCTGATGGCTTAATGGCCGCAGGCGAGACAGGCGCTCCACTTATTATTGATGCGGCAACCCTTACTGGTGCCGCCCTTGTTGCTGTTGGTCAAGAGTACAACGCATTGTTTGCCCTTGATAAAGAGCTAGTGCGTGAAGTGGAAGACTTTGCGTCACAAGAAATGGAAGCCGCATGGCCATTACCACTTGAAAAATGGCATCAACAAAACTGCCCATCGCCGTATGCGGATACAGCAAATAGCCGCGCCCAAAAAGGCGGTGGTTTCGGTGGTGCATCTAACGCCGCTGGTTTCTTATCTCGCTTTGTGCCAAACGATGGCAAAGGCTGGGTACACATCGATTTAGCTGCTGCATTTAATATGGGTGGTAGCACAAGTCAATGGGCTTCAGGTGCAACTACACAAGGTATGCGCACCGTAGCACGCACCCTACTTGAAAAGGCATAATCTACTGAGATTACGCATTAGTTAAAAAATAGGTACCTTAGGGTGCCTATTTTTTTATCCGTCAAACAAGCAATTTTGTTTTATTTACGGTAAAATCTTTCGCCATTACGTGTTTGGGCATCTATTTTTATTTAAACCTCGCTCAAATATTATACATACCACTGGGATCCTTATTATGTCAGAAAAGTGCTATATCACGGCTCAACAATTACTTGAAGATTCATTCCGCGTAGCGGCACAAGTGTATAAAGATGGCTTTCGTCCAGATTTTATTATTGGTATATGGCGCGGTGGTGCTCCAATTGGGATTGCTGTTCAGGAATATTATGATTACAAAGGCATAGAAACGGATCACATTGCGGTTCGTACCTCGTCTTATTACGGTATTGGTAAGCAATCAAAAGAAATCAAAGTACATGGTTTACACTACATAGTTGAAAACGCAAATGCTGGTGACTCTTTACTGATTGTTGACGATGTTTTTGACTCAGGTCGTAGTATTGTGGCGCTAAAAGAGAAGCTTTCTGAACTAATGCGCTTAAACTTACCGAGTGATATTCGTATTGCTTGTCCATACTACAAGCCAAAAAACTCAAAAGTAGATACAGTGCCAGATTACTACATTCATGAATCTGAAGAATGGTTAGTATTCCCGCATGAATTATCAGGGTTAACGCCGGATGAAATTATTGAAGGCAAATCTGATCTAGCGAAAATTCACGATATTTTACTTGAAAAATAAACGTGATTTTGCTCAATAAAAAAGGCCTTAATGGCCTTTTTAATTGTCTTTAAAGCTGTGCAAAGCTATCTACATAGTCACTGAGTTTAGGAATATCGACAGCTTGCAGCCCTTGTGTGCTTCGTTGCACTAGGTTTTTTTCTACTAACTCACTCACTACCCGACGATATGCACGCTCAGTAGTTGCAAAGCGCTCTGCTTCGGCATTTACCGTAGGATAAGCACGCAATAAAGTGGGGTTGTTATTCTCCGCACGCAATAAACAGTCTTTAGCAATGTTGTAGCTTAAGGGAAGTAACAGCTTATCTAAATTAATTTTTTGATTTTCTTGAAACTTAGCCGCAATCGTTTGCGCCGTATATAAGCTTAGCTCGGGTTTATCGAGCAATAATGAACGCCAATGTTTTAGCTCAATAAGATTATACGTGACATCACTGAAGCAAGTTACTGTGTAAATACACGGGTTATTGTTGAGTGCTTCAATTTCGCCAATCAAGGTGTTATTACAGTCGAGCTGGCCAAGTAGCAGACGCCTGCCATTACCTACATCGTAACTAAACGATACAGTACCACTTCGCACCAGTACCAACTTAGTGAGTGGTTGGTCTTGCTGTATTAATATTTCTTTTTTTGATTGCTGAAAACTACTGCCGGCAAACGTCAGCAGTTGATCAACAAGGTAACTGGAAAAATGGTATTGAAACATCAATCATGCTCTTCGGACAATTGTCCTATTTATTACACCTTAATGACGATAGCATTAAGATTAAGAATTTATGCTAACTTGCCCACGCCGTTAATATAATTAACAGCGTTAAATGACCTTCATTCTTCCGTGTAATGATTAAAAATTGTGGTATTAACCAGTATATTTTAAGGTTTTATTGGTAAGTTAGCTTTTTTATTTTAACTACTGCGTAGCGTAGCGTAGCTTAATAATGTACTAAAATTTAACGCGTAATACTAACCTAAAGCCTAGGAGAGAACAATTGAGTTGGGAATATTTAGGTTATTTAGCATCCGTCTTATTAGTCATATCATTAACTATGACTGATGTAACCAAACTACGTTGGTTTAATTTATTGGGCTGTATTGCGTTTACTTTTTACGGTGCGGCTATAGGCTCAATGCCGGTGGCTTTTACCAACGGCTTGTTGGCTTTGGTTAATATTTATCACATTATTAAGCTATATCGTCAGTCAAAAGTTGATACAAAAAAGGGTTAACGCAAGTTAACCCTTTTTTGTTTTTAATTACTCAGCTTTTGTAGCGTCTTTTTCGTAGCGTAACGTACCCGCAATCCACGTTTGCAGCACCTGAGTTTTGTATAGCTGCTCAATGGGGACTTTAAAGTAATCTTGATCAACCAGTATAAAGTCAGCCCATTTACCTTGCTCTAAACTCCCTAGCTTAAACTCTTGATGCGCTGCATACGCGCCGCCAAGGGTAAACGCATGTAATGCATCTTCTCTGCTTAACACTTCACTGGCGCGCCAACCATTTTCAGGCAATTGATTATGATCCATACGTGTAATGGCAGAATATAAGCCATCAAACGGATTCGCCAGCTCGACAGGGTAATCAGAACCCGCTGCAATAGTCGACCCCTGCTCTAAGAATGTTTGCCAAGCGTATGCGCCTTTGAGTTGTTTATCGGTTAAACGCTGCTCTGCCATATGCATGTCTGATGTGGCATGCACAGGTTGCATAGATGGAATTATTTTCAGGGTTTTAAAGCGCGGGATATCCTCTGGCGAGACTATTTGTGCATGCTCCATACGATTGCGCAGTAGTATGCCACCGGTTTGTTTAAATACATTTTGATAGGCATCTAGCACAATTTTATTTGCTCTATCGCCAATTGCATGTGTGTTAGCGCTAAAACCATTTTTAAAAGTCAGGGTAAATAATTGCTCTAGCTTTTGTTGGGTTTCAAGCATAAGGCCAAAATGGTTGGCTCTATCAGCGTATTCTTCAATAAGCGCAGCACCACGTGACCCTAATGCGCCATCAGCATAAATTTTTACACTGCGGATAGATAAAAAGTCTTGTGAATCTTGATAACGACCGGCTTTAAGCATCATGTTTAAATCTGGGCTTGCTGCACTTAACATCGCTACAATTCTAAGCGGTAATGTGCCTAACTCGGCGCGTTGTTTGTAAACTTGCCATGTGGTTTTATCAATACCTGCATCATGAGTTGAGGTAATGCCTAGGCTTAGTAAGTGTTTACCTGCGGCATCTAATGCATTACTGACCGATTGTGCAGACGTTGCAGGCATATGTTGAGTAATTAAGGTTTCTGCTTTATCAATAAAAATGCCGGTGGGCTTACCAAACTCATCTTTTATAATTTCTCCGCCAGCTGGGGCTGATGTATCAGCGTTAATATTGGCAAGTTCTAATGCTTTTGAGTTAACCCAAATGGCGTGACCATCTACTCGCGATAAAATAACAGGGCGATCGTTAACGACTTTGTCTAAGTCAGCGGCCGTTGGAAAGCGACTATTTGACCATAGCTCTTGGTTCCAGCCTCGACCAATGATCCAACCTTTTTTATCTTTGGCAAATTCCTTGAGTTTAGCGGTTACTTCATCTACCGACTTTGCACCGCGCACATCAAGTTGCGACAAATTATTACCTAGCCCGATGATATGTCCATGCGCATCAATGAGTCCTGGAAGTAGAGTTTTGCCTTTCGCGTCAATTAGGGTTGCACCAGGAAAGCTATTTTTTAAGTTGTCTGGACCTGTCTTAACTACTTTGCCATCTTTTATGACCAAGGTCGTAAACGTGTTTACTTCGCCATGGCGCATTTTTCCTTTATACAAAGGTGAGTAGCCATTGGCGTTATAAATGACTTTAGTTTGTGCTATTGCCACGCTAGTGACGGCACAAAGGCTTGCTAGCAATATCGGTTTTATTAGTTTTATCAGTTGCATAAGACGCACATTGTTATTATTTGTACTATCACAGTAGCAAACTCAAATTTAGAATACCAATAGCATAATTTATTAAGCGTCGTATAAGTCAGCCTTTAGCTAAATCAAGCAACAAGTTAAGGGTGAAATAGGATGTGTTAACAATGGGGGTTTAACTTTCTAAAGCTTGATATTGTTAACCAAGCTTTATTTGAGGGAGCTATTTATTTACTGGCGTACAAACTATATTCACTTAATGACAATTGTGCGTCTTTATCATGGTCGTAACTGCCAAAACGTGACCATAAAGCAGGATCACTGGCAGTTTCCGAACGAGTCAAAAAGCCATCTTGGTTGCGGTCAAGTTTTTCAAACTTTTCGGCAATATAACTGCTTGTTGCAAAACTCATACAGCTAAAAACAGTCAGTGTTAGTAAAATAATATTATGAAAAGGCTTCATATAAATGCTCAGTACAGGTTAGTGGTTAAGTAGTTTTTAAACTCAGTTAAAGAAATTCTGTTGTCTTGATTTTCATCCCAATCTGAAAATGAGTTTAATAGCTGAGGCTGAGCAGCAAGCTCGCTGTGGGTTAAATATCCATCATTATTTTTATCCAAATGGTCAAAGCGTTGCTTTACATCAAGTGCGAATGCACTTTGGCTGATAAAAAGTAAAGCACCAATAAAGGGAAGCTGTATTCTCATAGTTGGCGTTCCAAGGTGTATTTTAATTGCTGCAGTATTGAAAGAAAGCACTTGCCATAATTTAACTCCCAACATTAAATCCGTTTACACACTCCCTCAGGGATTATGGCAAATGCTTTTAACTCTATAATATAAAACTTAACTTGAATCTAAACTTAAGGTTTAAAGTTTTCGAACTCTTTTTTAGAAATCATCTCGTTATTGTCTTTGTCTAAATCAGTAAACTGCTTAAGCAGCTGCTTATCTTGTTTGGCCTCAGTGAGCGATATTTGGCCGTCCATATTTTTATCTAAATGCATAAAACGTACATTTAACGACGATGCCAATGCCGTCGCGCTAATAGCTAAAAATAGTAGCGAAAAAGCACCAATTAATTGTTTCATAAATATACTCCTTTATTTTACAAACTGTTTAAATTCATCGAACGATAGTTGTCCGTCTTCATTCTTGTCTATTTGTGCAAAATTCTCATGCAGTAATGCATCTTCGCCGGCCTCTGCTTCGCTTAATGTACCGTTGCTGTCTTTATCTAGGCTGTAAAATGCTGTATTCACATCAAGCGCAAATAAATGGCTACTCGTTAAACATAACGCTATTAAGGCAGTAGATTTTAAATAACCTTTAGTCATTCCTTGGCCTTTAAAAATTAATATTTATAAGCGTAATACAATTATAGTGCCATCTTTAATTTTTATTAAAAATCAATGGTTTAATTTTTTAACTTGTTTTTAATGAGTAATATTTACCGACGGTTGTGTGTTTTATGCAACATTTTCTTAGTTAGAATTTTTTACTATTTTTAAATCAAGTGTTTAACTTGTCGCAATTGTGCGACATTGCAACGATTTTGCTCTCAAAAATGTATTTGGTTCAGCGAGTGTATAAGTTGAGCGCTTAATAATAGAGCGCTTAAAAGTAGTAAAGGATTAGTGTATGCCTGCAATCATGGCTGAAAAATATAAAGCATTGGTAAACTGGCGTCCTAACTTGATTGGCCAGTTTGTAATGAGCATGCTGTTGTCACTCTTGCCTTTGTCTATTGTGGTTATTGTATTTTTAAATGTATTAAATAAACAATTAGCGGTCACACAGCAAATTGTCAGTAATAACTATCAAGTAACCAAGTCGTTTAATCTGCTTAAGCAAGAGCTTAATAGTTTAGAAAGAGCAACTAGGCAAAACTGGGTATTAAAGAGCGACTCACTCGATAAACTTATCGTGGATAAATGGCAGTCATCGCTGGACAATATAAATGAGCTTAAACAGCTTTCTAGCAGCCAACAAAGTACTCAACAATGGCAACGGTTAACAGATACGCTAAAAGCAGCGCATACCAAACTGGTGGTTGAAGCTCGTGAGCAAGCAGAGTTGTTTGTGCCAATTAGTGAAATACTGGCAGATCTAACAATGTGGTTGCGCGAAACCAATGAAGCCAAAATCACTCAAAACCAAATTAAACTTACAAATTTACAAGCCTCCTTTATAAACTGGTTAGTGGCACTTACGCCTTTAACCTTACTTGTTGGCGGTGGGTTTTTATGGCGGATAAGTGGCCGTTTAAAAGGTTTAACCTCCGTTATTGATAAATTAGGCCAAGGAGATTGGCAGCAAAAAATATCGGTGCAGGGATCAGCTGAACTCATAGAGTTAGGTAACAAGTTGCAGTGGGTGCAAGCGCAGCTGCATATGTTAGAACAACAAAAAGATACATTTTTACGCCACGTTACTCACGAATTAAAAACCCCTTTGGCTTCTATGGTTGAGGGCACTGAGTTATTAGCCGATGAAATTGTTGGGCCAATTAATAATGAGCAAAAAGCGGTACTTGGGCTGATCAGTCAATCGATGGTGAGGTTACGTACTATGATAGACAGTTTATTGAGTTATAACGCCATTCGCACCAGTAAAGACAACGTCAGTGAAGTGGAATTTAATCAGCTAATAAAAAAGGTAAATAACCACTTTGAGCACCGCTTAAATGCGCGAGAACAATCGCTTATTTGGCACAATAGCTTACCGACAGTTGCACTTAATTTACCGAGAGAATTAATTGAAATGATTTTAATTCAGTTAATCTCTAATGGTTTAAAGTTTTCTCAGCCAAACCAAGTCGTTACTATTAGCTTGAGTCTAGAAAATAACGGCCTAAATATGCAGGTGGCAGATGAGGGCTGTGGCATTAAAGAGCATGAAAGAGAACATGTTTTTGGGGCGTTTTATCAAGGCAAACATACCAAAGAGATTAGCTTACAAGGCAGTGGTTTAGGCCTTACTATAGTCAAAGAGTCAGTTGAACAGTTACATGGGCAACTAAAAATTGAGCATAATGAGCCGCAAGGCTGTCGATTTAACATTGTCATCCCCTATAAAAATAAAGGAGTTAAATAATATGTCTGCGCGTTTAATGGCTATTGTATGGCTAACCAGCAGTCTTGTTTTTTTATCTGGGTGTGAAATAACAAACACTCAAACACAGGGTGAATCAGCATTAAATGTACCCTCTCAGCCAGATAGCAAAACGAATCAGCCAAATCCCAAACCTCGGCCAAAATCAGAGCCAATATATCCCTCTGCAGCGCAAGTTATTGCATGGCACGCCCATCAGTGTGGTGGCTTTAAATTAACGCCTGACAATAAAACTTACTTAGGGGAGCAAGCACTTAAGGCATTTTTTAATACCGCATGCGTCAACCTTAGTCGCGACCCTGATACTGTTATGAGTCAATTGCTTAAGCTAGATCAAGCTTACTATTGGCCAGACGATATAAAACACTATTTATGGCTGCAAAAGCAGCAGGTATTAATGCAAATAAATGCAAAAAAACAACAGCAAGCATTAAACGCTGAAATGCAAAAAACCTTATCGTCATTAGCTGCAATTGAACAGCAACTTTTATTACGTGAAGAAACGAAGGAGCAGTAACTATGTCAGTCACACTTCCATCAAGCGCTAAAGTGTTACTCGTTGATGACGATGCCAGCTTACTGCAGTTACTGGCAATTCGAATTCAATCAAAAGGTTATGAAGTAACAACCTGTGATAGTGGCATGAATGCATTACAAATACTTAAAAGCCAAGTATTTGATGCGGTGATCACCGATTTAAGAATGGATGAAATGGATGGAATGGCACTGCACCGACAATTGCAAAGCCGCTACCCAGCACTACCTGTAATTATGATGACGGCTCATGGTTCAATTCCTGATGCGGTAGAGGCGACTAAGCAAGGTATTTTTGCCTTTATTACTAAGCCAGTTGATAAAGATGAGCTATTCGATAGCTTAGCTAAAGCCATAGAAATACATGGGGTGAATAATGATGATATTACTCCGCAAAGCAATATTGTTACTCGCAGTGGCGCAATGCTGCATTTGCTAGAGCAAGTTAAATTACTAGGCCCTACTCAGGTAAATGTACTTATCTCTGGTGCTAGTGGTACGGGTAAGGAGCTGCTTGCACAGGCAATTCATCAGCACAGCCATGTTAGTGATGGCCCATTTGTGGCTATTAACTGTGGGGCCGTGCCTAGTGAGCTATTAGAATCAGAGCTATTTGGTCACAAAAAAGGGGCATTTACAGGAGCTGTAAAAGATCACCAAGGCTTATTTCAGCAAGCGCAAGGCGGTACCTTATTTTTAGATGAGATTGGTGATATGCCGCTTAATTTACAAGTTAAGTTGTTGCGTGTGCTGCAAGAAAAAACCATTCGCCCAGTGGGCTTTCAAGAAGAAATTCCTATTAATGTGCGAATTGTGTCTGCAACCCATAAAAACCTGCCTGAAGCGATAAGTAATCAGCAGTTTAGAGAAGATTTATACTACCGGTTAAACGTCGTAAACTTAAAGTTGCCCCCGCTGTGTGAACGCCGTGAAGATATTAGCTTATTAGCCAACTTTTTTAGTACCAACATCGCAAAGCGTATGGAGCAAAAAGAAAAGCGCTTTGCAAACGATGCCATGCATGCCCTAGTAAGGTATGATTGGCCAGGTAATATACGTCAATTACAAAATGTAGTGGAGCAAGTGGTTGCGTTGACTCCTAGTGAGGTTATATCTGAACATTTAGTGCTTAGTGCCCTAAACAGTAATGAAAGCAACGTTGAGCCATTATCACTTAATGAAGCTAAAAAAGAATTTGAACGAGACTATGTAATTAATACCCTGAAAATGGCAGGAGGCAATGTGGCAGAAGGCGCCAAACTTGCCAAGCGTAATCGTTCTGATTTTTATAAGTTGATTAAAAAGCATGAGATTGACGTAGATAGTTTAATTTAATTTGGTTTTTAAAAGGAAGTGAGCATGCAGTTATTCATGGTGTATTTAGGTGGACGCATTCAAGGTTGTCACATAGAAATGCACGACGTACGTTTTGTGGTAGGCCAAAATATTGAGCAAACCTATACCAAACTGAAAAGCCAATGGGTGGGTGATAAAAACAGTGTACACATGGATAGCTACATGGCGGTTAATCACATTGATGGTTATAAAATCGAGGTAGTTGATAGTTATGTAGAGCAAAATAAGCAACTTTATTTTGTTAACTTAGGTGCTTACAGAAGCGACTCAATGGCAGAGCAACACGACTTTGCTTTGTATGTTGCCAGCAGTAGTGAAGAAGCGAAACAACGCGCTAAAAATGACTTATTAGCAGGGCTGAGTCATCTTCATAAAGATGATTTATATGATGTTGATGACTGCTTTGCGATTGATTTACTCGATAGTCAGCTTAATATTAAGCTAACCCCAAGCGGCCAAGCACAACCAATTAAACCGGACTGGTTTGGTTATCATGTATTATAGCTAAAAGTTAAGTCTTTTATTCCTGCTCTTGTTGTTCACTTTTGGCTGCCATTTTAAAGGCTACTATTACTAAGCCAAACATAGCAAATGGGATTGCAGCTAACAAATACTCAACCAAATGGCTGTCTTGAAAATTAGTTTGCAGCAAAAAATGCCCCGCAACACACATAATAATAACGATCAAAAGGATGGGTAGTAACCTAAGTTCTTTTTTTGCTGAGTGTTTTTTCATTAGTTAAGGTGAGTTTAGGTATAAAAAATAATGCACTATTGTAATGAGCTTACTAAAGCTTGGCAAACAACGCTGATTTTTAAATTGCGATTAGGTATGATTAACATCAAAGAAAACCTTAAAAGTAGTGGTTGGGGATAAAGTGCAACAAAGCTTAAAGCAAGTTTACCTAGTTGGCGGAGCAGTACGAGATAAACTGCTAAACATACAATCAAAAGATAACGATTACGTTGTTATTGGTGAAACGCCAGAGGTTATGGAAGCGCTTGGTTTTTTACCTATTGGCAGTGATTTTCCCGTTTACTTACACCCACACACTAAAGAAGAATATGCACTAGGGCGCACTGAGCGTAAAAGTGGTAAAGGTTATACCGGCTTCGCGGTGAATGCGAGCCCAAACGTAACCCTTGAAGAAGATTTAGCACGCCGAGATTTAACCATAAACTCTATGGCGCTAGACGAAAACGGCACTGTTATTGACCCTTTTAATGGTCAAGCTGATTTAAAAAATAAAGTGCTGCGCCACACCACACACGCATTTGTAGAAGACCCTGTTCGGGTATTACGTATTGCCCGTTTTTTAGCCCGTTATGGCAGTGAATGGTCTATTCATCCAAGTACTACTGCATTAATGCAGGAGCTTAAAAATAAAGGCGAGTTGGAACATCTAGTACCAGAGCGAGTCTGGCTTGAAACAGAAAAAGCGCTTGGTGAAAAACATCCAGAGCTTTATTTTCAAGCATTAGATGGCTTAGGTATTTTTCCTGAAATTGAACAGATGAAAAACACTCCGCAGCCTGAAAATCATCACCCAGAGGGCGATGTTTTTGTACATACTATGTTAGTCCTTAGGCGAGCAGCCGATTTAGGCTTTAACCTAGAAACCCGGTTTGCTGCTTTAACTCATGATTTTGGTAAAGCGCTCAGTTATAAAAAACGCGGTAATTTACGCGGCCATGAACGTGAAGGGGTTGCAGTGGTTGAGGCCTTTTGTGAACGTTTAAAAGTACCTAATCGCTTTCGTGATATCGGTGTGCTTACCAGTGATAACCATACGCTTTGCCACACGCTTGAACAATTAAGGCCGCAAACCATTCATAAATTAATTGTCACTAATTTAAATGCACTAGTGCACCCAGAGCGTTTTATTGCCTTTACTCAAGCTTGTCAGTGTGATGCACAAGGACGAGGCGAAACGCTGGTAGATAAGCCTTATCCACAAGCCGCTAAATTACACGCTATTCACAACGAACTACAAAAAATGGATAAAAAACAGATAGTGCAAGACGCGCTTAAAAGCGGCAAAAAGGGCCCTGAAATAGGCGAAACGGTCAAGCAGGCAGAAATAGACTGTATTAAAGCGTTTTTACAGCTTAATGGCTAACTTGTAAGGTTTGTGTAGTTAAGCACTACGAGCTAAAGCCTCAGCTTGCATGGCTTGTTTATTACTTACCTTGGGCTTTTTAGTCGCGCCCTGTTGAGCATGGTTATTGGCTGCATTAGGACGATATAAATCGAGAATAAACTCTATTTCTTCGGGTTCTAGTAACTCTTTCATTTTGACTCCTCCTAGGTGAGTAGACTAAGACTGAGCGAATGAATTAAAAGTGAATCGTTACACTTGAGTGTGAATTAAATTGTAACTGCAAAGCTTTAAAATAAAGCGGTTTATAATTAAACCGCTTTTTGTTTAATTATTTAAAGGCAGGTTCACGGTAAATACCACACCGTTGCCTTGCTCATTATTGTGTGCTGTTACTGTACCGTTATGGTAATCACACACCAACCTGACAATATATAACCCTAAACCCAAATGCGGTTGTTGCTGCAT
Source organism: Pseudoalteromonas sp. S3260 (assembly GCF_005886925.1). Lineage (NCBI taxonomy): Bacteria > Pseudomonadati > Pseudomonadota > Gammaproteobacteria > Alteromonadales > Pseudoalteromonadaceae > Pseudoalteromonas > Pseudoalteromonas sp. S3260. Next base: position 14,584 of record NZ_PNCV01000072.1, on the reverse strand, counting down.
TTGTTGGCTGCGCACCGAAACCATAGAATCAAAAATATGTTCAGTAAGCCCCTCAGGGAGCAAAGAGCCGGTATTACCTACGGTTAAAACGGCTTTGCTTTCGTGTTTTACAAGGCTGACTTCAATCGCGGTGTTGGCTTCACTAAATTCCAAGGCATTATTAATTAGTTTATCGAGCAGTTGGGCTATAAATTCGGGAGCGCCTAGCATGGGTAATTCACCTTGGTGTATATCCAATGTAAATAACTGGTTAGGGTAAGTTAGCTGGTAGCCTTGCATGCAGCCATTGATCACCTTTTGCAAATCAAACGGCTCAGACTCATTACTTTGAATGCTTTGCTCAAGGCGGGTGGCTTCACTCATAGTGGTAATTATTTTACCTAAACGCTCAACTCCTTCACTGGCACGCTCAAGGTATTTTTGACTCAGTTCACTTTGCTGCAAGCTTTGTAAGTTCTCAAGTGATGAACGGACAACCGCAACCGGCGTGCGCAGCTCGTGAGATAAGCGCGACGACATATTTTCTAAATAATCGGTATACCCTCCAAGGCGGCTCACTATATTTGAAAAGCTACGCGATAAATCGCCTATTTCGTCATTGGCATCGCTGTAATTTATATGGCCTCTTACCCGCCCTTGTGCATCAATGGCTTGCTCTGCTGTATCGCGTAGTCGCCTAATACGACTTGATATACGTGAGGCAAAAAAGAACAAAGTGACTGTGCCAATTAACATGACCGCTAAAATCACATTAAACAGTTTTTCCAGCGATTTATTACGCAGTGTGCGCACGCCATTAGTGGTTTCTTCGGCTATAACTGCGCCAATAACTTTATCCTCAATCCAAATAGGATACGCGGCCGATAATATTACCGCTTTGTTATCGGGGGTGAGTCGCCAAGACGAGGCCGGTTGGCCTTTGAGTGCTTTGGCTAAATGAGTCCCTTGCATTGAGGCGACATCGTGTAGGGTGTCTATAAACTCATCTTCGGGACGGGTTAAAATTTTATAGTACAAAGGATGCAAATAGGTCTGTTCAAAGCGCTGCCATGCGGTTTTTGGCGCTTGATTTTTTAACCCATCGGCCCATACGCCATCGGCATTTTGAATACTGCCCGATTGCGCTAATACACGGTGATGATTATCGACCACCCATATGCGACTGCCGCTGTGTCCCATGCCTTTTAATATACGGTTTATTTCAGGGGAGGGCACCAGTACCGAACCTAAATCATTCGGGTTATTTAAGTTCGATGTAGACATAATACTAGGGGTTTGGTTTGGTTGTTTACTATCAACATCGGCAATGGCAAATCCCAGTTTATTGCCAAGCATACTCAAAGGAAAGCGCAGCTCAAGGTTATAACCTGTTTCAGTTTTTTTAAAGAAACCCTGAATTTTAGTAAAAGGCATTTTACTGTTGGCATCAAATGCGTTGACCCAGCCATCTTGGCGCGGAGCAATAATATAAGTATTAAATTGCCCATCAGGGTTTTTTAGGCCAATTTTTACATAGTCATTATTGGTAATGCTGAGGCTGTTTTTAGCACGGTAAATTACAGTGTCATCTGTGACTTTAAATACAGCATATAAGTAATTATCAAACTTACCTACCATGTGGCTAAATGATAAGTTGCTCAGTGGATGGTTATCATTGGCTGTTTGTAAGTAGCGTTTGTCATAAAGCCAAAATAGCGATTGGTAAGCGTCCCAATCGCTGAGTTTACCATCGAGCTGAATTGGACTCTTTAAATTATAAGCATAGAGATCGCGGCCTTTTACAACTTGATCTAAAAAGTTGGTTTGTTCGTCAAATAAAGCGGGGCGTTCGTGCAGGGCCGTTGCCAGTGCGCGTGTAGTGCCTACGAGCGTTTTTTCTTGGCCTTGGCGTAAAAACTTTTCCATTTCCCATACGTACTCGTAGCCTAACCATGGCAACAAAAACAAAAAGCATGAAAGTAGAATAAATTTACTGCGTAGACCAAATCTCAGCATGTGGGTTGCTCCCACCTGTAACCCATGCCATACACGGTATCAATGCAGTCAAACTGGCTATCGAGTGCTATAAACTTTTTGCGAATGCGTTTTACATGAGAGGTAATGGTGCTGTCGTCTACATAAATTTTAGCATCGCTCATTAACTCATTACGGCTTTTAACGTGGCCAGGGCGTTGGGCGAGTGAATGCAGCATCCAAAACTCAGTTACGGTTAAATCAACCAACTGTTGCTGCCAAAGCACCTGCATGCGTTGCGTGTCGAGTGTTAGTTGACCGCGAATTATTAATGCGTTGGCATCGGCGGGTTGCTCTAATGCTTCCATACGGCGAAATAGTGCGCCAATACGCGCAGCTAAATGGGCTAAGCTAATGTCTTTGGTTAAGTAGTCGTCGGCGCCCATGCGCAGGCCGCATACGGTGTCTATTTCGCTGTCGCGAGCGGTTAAAAAAATAATCGGTAAGGTTTTAGACAGTGAACGCAGTGTTTGGCACAGTAAAAAGCCACCATCTATTTCATGGCCTAAACCAATATCAACAATGGCTAAATCGGGAAGCGCTTCTTTAAAGGCCGCTTCTGCTTGAGGGCGGTTTTCATAACCACTCACCTGATAGCCTTGAGCGCTCAGCATTTCTATGTAGTTTTCGCGGATTGCGGTTTCATCTTCAATGATGGCTATTTTCTTCATTTTTATTAATTACTCATATTGACTTAGGCGCACTATAGCGAAGTTTTTGCGCTAAGTACGGTTAAAAACACAATTGCCATTTTTTTGCCACAATTGCTCAGCAGTTTGCCATTTTTGATCCCCTTTGTTGCCACTTCATGGTGTTTTAATACAACTATTGAAATTACCAATACAACGCAAGTGCCAACCAATAGCTTGCCAACCATTATTAATAGTAAGGAATAAATCATGAAGAAAACATTAATCGCACTCACACTCGTTAGTACTTTTTGCACTCCTGCTTTTGCCGCGGATACCCCATCAAAAGAAGCAAAAAAAGAAACAATTGTTGGCCTGAGCACCGGTGCCATTATTGGTGGTGTTGTTGGTGGGCCAATCGGCGCGTTTGTAGGCGCATTTGCTGGTGGTTTGATTGGCGATGCCAAGGTGGCTGAGAAAACCATTGCTGAGCAGCAGCAAGCTTTAACTGTAATGGCAGAGAAAACCAACGACTACCAACATGTTCTTAATCATAACAGTCACCTAGAGGCGCAACTTGAACTACTGGCTCAGCAGAATGAGCAATTAACGCAATCACAACTTAATAATTTATTGGCGATGACAGTGCAATTTAAAACAGGCTCTAGCGATATTGCTCCTCATTTTGCCAAGCAGCTTGATCAATTAGTTGCGTTATTAAAAAGCCAGCCACAACTCGCACTTGATTTAAGTGGCTTTGCCGATCAGCGTGGTGAAGAGCAAGCAAACTTATTACTTTCAAAAGCCAGAGTAAACGCCGTAAAAAGTTACTTAATTAAACAAGGTGTAAGCCATACACGTTTAAGCGCACAAGCATTTGGCGAGCAGCAAAGCATAGCAAACAGTAACACCCTTGAAGATAACTTTTTTGACAGACGCGTTACTCTCACTACCCGTGCGCTAAATCAGTCAAGTAATCAAACAGCAAGCAATTAATCGCAAGGCGTTCGATGGAGTGATTTATGTTGAGTAAACCCACCAAAGTGCTTACCAAGGTAAGCCTTTTTATTTTTATTATTATCGTGCTTTTGGCCAGCTTTAAAAGCCATGCACAGTCGCCAAAACTATCCTTGTTTGATAGCCAAGGAGTGGCGGTTAATCCTGGGGTTATTTTAAAAAGCGATGCAAAAATGACCCTAACAGGACTAATTAATCATGTTGTAGTAACGCAGCACTACATAAATGAAAACCCTTTTGCAGTAAATGCACGTTATATATTTCCTTTACCCGATGAAAGTGCCGTGCAAGCAATGACCATGCGTATTGGTGAGCGAGTGATTCACGGTAAAATAGCAAAAAAACACCAAGCAGAAAAACAGTATCAAGCTGCCAAACAAACAGGGAAACAGGCCTCTTTGGTTCGTCAGCAGCGCGCAAATATGTTTATTACGGATGTGGCGAACATAGGGCCTGGTGAAGAGATTGTTATAACGCTTGAATATCAAGAGATTATTGATTACCAACAAGGTACCTTTGCGATTCATTTTCCAACCACAATTACGCCACGCTATCATGCAATAACAGGGGAAGTTAACGATGATCACGATAAACATGCGATAAAAAGCGCTAATGCACCTTTGTTCACTCCACAGGGGTGGTTAAGCCCTGTTTACACAAAACAAACCAATGAGGCGGCAAATGCCAGTGATTTAAGCTTAACAATTAACATGGATATAGGCTTAGAATTGGTTGATATAAACGCTAAGTACCATCAAGTTAATATTGAAAACCCTGCATTTGGGCAATACAGCATTGCGCTAAAACCACAGCAAGCCATAAATAGAGACTTTGTACTTGAGTTTAAGCCACTTCAAATAGCGCAAGCGCAAGCTGCACTTTTTACTCAGCAAGCACAAAATGGTGAGCAGTATGCGTTAGCAATGTTAATGCCGCCAAGCGATAGTTTTACTCAATCTCAGCGTTTACCGCGTGAAATGGTGTTTGTAGTTGATACTTCGGGATCTATGCATGGGCAGTCTATTGAACAAGCTAAAAAAGCGCTGTTTTACGCATTATCATTATTAGATAGTGATGATAGCTTCAATATTGTCAGTTTTAATAATGAGGTTGCAGCCATGAGTGAGACCCCATTAATTGCCAGTGACTTTAATTTACGTCGCGCAGAGCGTTTTATTTATAATTTACAAGCCGATGGCGGAACTGAAATAAAAGGCGCACTTGATGCAGTACTCGATGGTACACAGTTTGAAGGGTTTGTACGCCAAGTGGTATTTTTAACCGATGGTAGCGTAAGTAACGAAGATCAATTATTTAAACATATTGCGCATGCTTTAGGTGATAGCCGTTTATTTACCGTGGGCATTGGTAGTGCGCCTAACCGTTATTTTATGCGTCGTGCCGCTGATATAGGCAAGGGAACTTACACCTTTATAAGCAGTGCTCATGATGTGCAGCCGAAAATGCAGCAGTTGTTTGATAAACTTGCTCACCCGGCGATGACTAATTTAGCGTTAACAAATAAAAATGAAGAGAGTTTAGATTTTTGGCCCTCACCTTTGCCTGACCTATATTTTGCTGAGCCTATTATGGTGGCTATTAAATTAGACAATACCGATGCAATTACTTTTACGGGGCAAACGGCGCATGGGGAGTTTAAGGTTAAGCTTAATCCGCAAGCAAGCTCAAAAGCCACAGGAATTGATAAGCTTTGGGCACGTCAAAAAATAAAGTCATTATTGCTATACAACCAACAAAGTGAAGTAAAACAGCAAGTGCAGCAACTTGCGCTTGAGCATCAGTTACTTAGCCCATTTACTGCGTTTATTGCCATAGAAGAGACGACCATAAAAGAAGTTGCTAAACAAACTACACAAGTGGCTAATTCAATGCCGCAAGGAATGAGTATGCGCTTGCCGCAAACTGATGGGCAAAGCAAAATGCATATTGTGTTTGGAGCTTTAATGCTACTAGGTGGCCTGTTGTTGGTAAGGCGCTGCAAATGAAAAAGTGGCTAAGCATAGGTTTACTTGCCTTAGGTTTGAGCTTGTTTGGCCATGGTGTATACATGCAGGCAAAGGCGTGGCTTGCACAAGTGTTAATAGAGCAAGCATGGCAAACGACCCTTAAATCGCCCAATAAAAAAATTAAGCCGTGGTTTTATGCTGATAGTTACCCAGTGGCACAAATTATATGGCCAAAGCATAATAAACGACTAACCGTGCTCGATGGCGCAAGTGGTAGAAACTTAGCGTTTGCGCCGAGCCACTTTTTACCTGCTGGGGAGTTAGGTGGGGCTGATTTTGGTAACTCGCAAGGAGCACTTATTGCTGGCCACAACGATACCCACTTTGCGTTTTTAAAAAACGCTAAAGTGGGGGAGCAATTTTCTCTACAACTTAAAAATGGCCAAGTGCAGCATTATTCAGTAACACACGTTGAGGTAATTAATCAGTACAACACCGATTTTTTGCAGCAATCAGGGTTGTATTTATTAACCTGTTACCCTTTTGATTCACTGGCCTCGGGGACCGATTTAAGATGGTTAGTGTCGGCTGAAATATCCTCACCCGAAGTTGAGTTGGGAATATCGACCACCAGCTCTTGATGGCGTTGACTAATCATTACGCCTATAAACACCACAAATATGCTGATCCACTGGCCAAGAGTTAGTACCTCGTTGAGGATAATGGCTGACAAAATTAAAGTGAAAATAGGGATTAAATTAGAGTAAGCCGCGGCGGTTAATACCGACACTTTACTAATTGCATAGTTGTACATGCCGTACCCACCCAAAGTAACACAAGAGCCTAAGTACAAAATGCTCATTAGTGCGGTTAAATCGTGTTGATTTTCACTGGGTAGGTCAATAAATAATAAAAACGGAGCAAAAAACAAACTACCACTCACGCCTTGCAGAGCAATCAATGTGAGCGGGGAGTAGCGGTTAGCTAAATGTTTTATACACACGGTATAAAATGCCGCGCACACCATGGCCATTAATTCTAAAAAATTTCCCAGTAATGGGTTTGGGGCTTGGCTTGAACTCGGTGAGAGCAAGGTCAGTAAAATACTGCCGCCAATACACAGCGTAAAACCCACCACAATAGCTTTACTAATATGCTCTTTGAGCATGAAAAATGCTAAAAGTGCCACAATAATGGGTAAACAAGAAACAATCACCCCCGCCTGAGACGCTGAAGTGTACTCCATTGCGTGGCCTTCAAATAAAAAGTATAAGCAAGGCTCTGCCAGCGACATGCCTAATAAGTACTTCCAATCGCCTTTTAAATATTCAAAACGAATTACGTAGCGCCATAAACATAACGAAATCAGTAAAGTGGTGAGCATACGTAAAAATATCACCAAGGCCGGATCATAAATCGCAATCGCGTATTTAAGTGCAATAAAGGAGCTACCCCACAAAAAGGTGGCAATAATTAAACATAAACTGGCAGGCATAAGGCGTAATTTAAAAGGTTGAATATAGTGCGATCCTAGCACGCAGAGGGGGTGATTGAATATTTTTTACTTGTTCAAAAATACCGAACTGGTATAAATAAATGCATCATTTATTGCGCAAAGTAAAAAACATGCAAAGGGATCAGGTCGTAATTGTAAAGCTAGGTACAAGCGTACTCACTGGCGGTACCGATAAGTTAGACAAAGCACACATGGTGGAACTTGTTCGCCAATGCTGTGAGCTAAAAAAGCAAGGTCATCACGTTATTTTAGTATCAAGCGGTGCGGTTGCTGCAGGTCGCGAACAGCTATTAAAACCCTGTGGGCGCACATTAATAGACAAACAAATGTTGGCCGCCATTGGACAGGGGCAACTCATTCATATTTGGCAAAGTTTATTTGCGTTATATGGCGTTAACGTCGGGCAAATGCTACTAACGCGCGCAGATGTTGACGACAGAGAGCGCTATTTAAATGCCCGCGATACCCTCAATGCCTTATTAAATTACGATGTAGTGCCGATCATCAATGAAAACGACGCGGTTGCTACCAGTGAAATAAAAGTAGGTGATAACGATAACTTATCGGCATTGGTGGCTATTTTAGCCAATGCCGACAAATTACTGCTACTGACCGACCAACAAGGGTTATTTACCAGCGATCCGCGCACCGACATTAACGCCACCTTGATTGACGAAGTTATCCATATTAATGATGAGTTACGCCAACTTGCGGGTGGCAGTGGTACAAACCTAGGCACTGGAGGTATGGCAACCAAGCTACAGGCCGCAGATATTGCCAGAAGAGCTGGGGTTGAGGTGATTATTGCCAAAGGCGCTGATGAAAATGTGATTTTAAAATGCATGAGCGAGCAACTGCCAGGCACCCGTTTTTTAAAACTTACCGCGCCTAAAGATGGCCGAAAAAAATGGTTATTGGCAGGGCCTAAAAGTAGTGGCCAAATTTTAATTGATGCCGGTGCGGTGCATGCCTTGCAATCTAAGGGCGCCAGTTTACTTGCTAAAGGCATTACGCGCGCCATTGGTGAATTTGAACGTGGAGATTTAATTAACTTAATTGATGTAAACCAGCAAATTATTGCACGGGGATTAACTCGCTTTAGCCATCTTGAAATTGATAAAATAAAAGGCGCACATTCTAATCAAATCAGCCAATTACTTGATTACGATAGCGGTGTGGAAGTACTACACAGAGATGATATGGTGGTGTTGTAATTAAGCACTTTTTTAACGATATAGCGCAACGTATAATCCGCTTATAGTGTTGCGCTTTTTTGTGTTAAAATCTTGCACCTTAAATTTGTTGTAAAGAGTATTGAAGATGAAATTAGTTCGCTGGGTTTTGGGTTGTATCATCTTATTTTTTAATTTTGTTTTTACGCCGCGTAGCAAAAAACGTGATCCGCAAGAGCAAGCTAAGCTTGATCAGCAAACCGCACAATTTAAGCTCTATCAATTCAAAGCATGCCCTTTTTGTGTAAAAGTGCGCCGTTCAATTAAGCGTGAAGGCTTAAAAATTGAAACACGCGATGCAAAAAATGATGAGCAATACCGCCAAGAGCTATTAGAGCAAGGCGGAAAAGTTAAAGTACCTTGTTTACGTATTGAGCAAGATGGCCAAGTTAAATGGCTTTATGAATCAAACGATATTATTGCTTACTTAAACAAAGTAGCCGCTTAAAATATTTATTGGTATTTCATACCATCTCACTTATTAAAAGAGACATTACCATGACAATTCGTACCCGTGTTGCTCCGTCGCCAACTGGTGACCCGCATCTTGGCACCGCTTACATTGCCTTATTTAACTACTGTTTTGCTAAACAGCAAGGCGGTGAATTTGTACTTCGTATTGAAGATACTGACCAAGTTCGCAGCACACCAGAATCTGAACAAGCCATCATGGATAGCTTACGCTGGTTAGGCCTTGAGTGGGATCATGGTCCTGATGTAGGTGGTGAGTTTGGTCCATACCGTCAATCTGAGCGCAGTGATTTATATAAAAAATACGCTCATCAGTTAGTTGAAGACGGCAAAGCATTCTACTGTTTCGCAACCAGCGAAGAACTGGACCAAATGCGTGAAGAGCAAATGGCTGAAGGTCTGCGTCCTAAATATGATGGCCGTGGCTTAAACCATACAGAAGACGAAATTAAAGCAAACCTAGCTGCTGGTAAACCGTACGTTATTCGTATGAAAATCCCAAGCGAAGGTACCTTTAAGTTTAACGATTATCTACGCGACGAAATTGAGATCCCGTGGGAAAACGTAGACATGCAAGTGCTATTAAAAGCGGATGGCTTTCCAACTTACTTTTTAGCTAATGTGGTGGATGATCACCACATGCAAATTAGCCATATTTTCCGTGGTGAAGAGTGGATAAACTCAGCGCCTAAGCTATTAAAACTGTATGAAGATTTTGGTTGGGAAGCACCCGTATTAGGTCACTTACCATTACTGCGTAACCCAGATAAATCAAAACTGTCTAAGCGTAAAAACCCAACGTCTATTAATTACTACAAAGAAATGGGTTACCTACCAGAAGCGGTACTAAACTACTTAGGCCGTATGGGTTGGTCAATGCCTGATGAGCGTGAAAAGTTTACCCTTAATGAAATGATTGAACATTTTGACATGAAGCGTGTATCGCTGGGGGGCCCAGTATTCGACGTAGACAAGTTAAGCTGGTTAAACGGTATGTGGATCCGCGAAAACTTAACTGATGCAGAGCTAATGCAGCGTTTTGTTGACTGGAAATTTAATGGCGACATGCTTGCTAAAGTATTACCGGAAGCTAAAACGCGTATAAATACGCTCTCTGACATGGTTGATTTAGCAGGGCACTTTGTAGGCGGTATCCCGACTTACGATCCAGCGCTATTAACAGCCGGTAAAGCTGACGAAGATGTTATTCGCCAAGCATTACAATTTTTTGTATGGCAGCTAGAAGGCTTACGTAGCTTTGAAAAACCAGCTATTTTTGCAATTGCAAAAGAAGTAGCCACCTTCCACGAGCTTAAAATTAAAGACTTCTTAGAGCCTATATTTGTGGCTATTACCGGCAAAACATCATCAACTTCGGTATTAGATGCAATGGAGATTTTAGGGTCTGACCTATCGCGTGCACGTTTACGTGTTGCGCTTGCCCATTTAGGTATTTCTAAAAAGCAGGCTAAAAAGATAGAACGCGCATACCGCGATTACCCAAGTGCGTAATCGCGTATATAGATTCAAAAGCCGCTTTATTTAAGCGGCTTTTTTGTACCCGTAGTTTTAAGATGGAGTTGCCAGCATAGGGTAAGTAAATAAGAAAAAGTGAAACACATTAACGAGCCAATGACATAAAATGGCCCATTCTAATCGGCTAGTTTTATAGTAAATATAGCCATAACCAAAACCTGCAACGGCCGCCACAAGCATATAATGAGTACCCGCTGAAAAGTGTGCCAGTGAGAATACACAAGTGCTGATCACCGGTGCCAGTAATGCAAATCTGCCCGGGGTTATTAGTTTTGAAAGCTTAGTTTGTATTATTCCTCTAAAGAATGCCTCTTCTGCAACGCAGGTAAAAAGTAGGTTGATAGCTATAAATAACAACCAAAATTCAGGTACTTTTGGCGCAAATTCAACAAGGTTCAACGTTAAAGCAGTTATAAGCGCCGCTAAAATAGTGATAGTTATAATTAAAACGGAGTAGCCGATAGTCACTGGCTTTGCCGTTTTATTTTTTGCAAAAAAATAAGCGCTCAGCATTAAACCCGCTAATGCTTTATCAAAATTAGCATACAGGGTAAATGCAATTGCGTTACTGGTGACTTGTTCATTAACAACAATTGGCAGGTTATTAAAACCCGCAAACCAATGTAAGGCTAACCCGAGGGAGGTCGTTAAAAATAAAGACGTTAGAACATTACGTTTTAACGCTGAGGTTGCCAATAGCGCAAAGTGAAACAATCCCACATAAACAGCTATAACAGCAACCGCGTTTAAATTTATATATTCTTGATAATAGGCAGTAATAACACTTAGCAGCAATAAGTATTGCCATAATGGTTGGCGAAATACAGTGAGTTTACACTGTGGGAAAACACATAAAATAGCGGCAGCTAAAAAGTAAAAAGTCATTGGCAAATACAGCTTGTTGTTTGATAGGGGAAATGAGAGAAAACGAATTACATAGCGTTATAGTCTCAATTAGATAATTCAGAGCTATTAATAATTATAGGCTTGTCCGGTACAAATAACGGCTAAATCACAATTGTAGCGGGATACTGATTGGCATTGCTCTAGTGTAAATGCATTGCCACCTAAATAAAGCACATCGTTTTTAAGGGATTCTATAGCTTGTGATTTCAAGCGGTTATAGCTAATTGAGGATGTTCGCGTATCATCTGAAACATCGCAGCTTTCGCCTTTTATTCCACCAAGGGGGCTTGCACCTCTATCGAGAGCGTCCTGAACACTGTAAAACTGCTCTAGGCCACGTTTTTTAATGTGGCTTGAAACGTGTTCTGATAAAACCTCGTCGTCGATATTGGTTGTGTAAGTAACGTTATTACAGCCAGTTAAAAATGAAACCGCGCATATTAATAAAGAAAAATACTTCATTAGTTAATCCCTTAAACTCGTATTTTCCTAATTTACTTAGTAAATTAGCGAGTTGCAAATTATCATTTTTCGCCTTTATTAAACAGATTCGACCTCTCAAGATTTTTTTTCTGGTAGTATAGCTAGGTTATAAGCAGTTTAAGCAGTGAACACACTATGTTAAGTCCTTACTATCAGCAGCATGCTGATTATGTTTCAATTTCTCGTGAGCAAGGTTGTCGCTTTGCTAAATGTGTAGCCGACGACTACAACCCGCTTCATGATAAAGACGCTAAAAAGTTTTGCGCACCAGGAGACTTACTTTTTTCTCTAGTGTTAGACCGCTATGGCATTAGTGAGCGAATGGAGTTTACCTTTGCCGGTATGGTTGATGAAAATACCAAGCTAAATTTTCCAGAACAACCTGGAGAAGAGTTTGATGTAAACCATGGCGAAAAAGTAATTTTAAAGGTTAAACGCGACGGTAAAACCAGTAAATGCCCAACACTTACAAACAGTCTAATAAAAAATTATGTTGAGTTCTCAGGTGCTGCGTTCCCGCATGTAATTATTCCTTTAATGGGCAAGCAAGAGGTAATGATAAACCCTGCGCGCCCTATGATTATTTATGAATCAATGATAATTAATCTTAATAACATTGATATTAAATCACCGACCCTTGAGTTTGCAGAGCCAAGCTTTGAATACGCTGGTAAACGCGGCAAAATAACCTTGCGCTTTAATTTATTAGAAAACGGCGAAAAGGTGGGTTTTGGTGAAAAACACATGGTGGTATCGGGTATTCGTGAGTACTGTCAAAGCACCGTAGATGATTTAATTGCATTTTATAATGAGCGTAAAGCCACATTAAAACCGGCTTAAATATTTCATTTTACTTAGGCGCTATTTAGCGCCTTTTTTATTACTAAAGCTCAGGTATAATAGCGTTCTTTGTTATTTTAAAGCCAAGCTTATGTCTGCCACATCGTTCTCATCACTAGCCCTTGACCCGTTACTATTAACTGCAATAGAGCAAAATAATTACACTACGCCTACCGCCATTCAGCAAAAAACGATACCGCCAATTTTAGCGGGCAAAGACGTTATGGGCAGCGCTCAAACTGGCACCGGTAAAACAGCCGCTTTTGTTTTGCCGCTATTACATAAGCTTTTAAATACCACTAAAAAAGACGAACCTGGCATTGCCCGTGTGGTTATTTTAACGCCCACTAGGGAGCTTGCTCAGCAAGTATTCGCAAGCTTTGAAAAATACGCACAAAGTACAGATATAAAAGGTGCACTTGCTTATGGTGGCGCAAGTATTGGCCCGCAAATCAAAGCACTTAAAACAGCGCAGGTAATAGTGGCAACGCCAGGGCGCTTACTTGATCATATAGTGAAGGGCAGTGTGGTGCTTTCAAGCGTGGACTCTTTGGTGTTTGATGAAGCAGACCGTATGCTTGATATGGGTTTTATTGACGAAATTAAACGAATACTGCGTCATATCCCAGGCGATCGTCAAACCTTACTGTTTTCCGCCACCTTTGATGACAGTGTATTTGAGCTGAGTAAAAAATTGCTCAAAGACCCTGAGCTTATTGAAGTCGATAAGCGCAACTCTGCTGCTGTAGAGGTTGAACAAGTTATTTACGCAGTAGATGAAGACAGAAAGCGCGAGCTGGTATCGCACATGATTGGCATGAAAAACTGGCGCCAAGTGCTTATATTCACCCGCACAAAACAAATGGCCGATAAGCTTGCCAAAGAAATGTGTAAAGATGGTTTAAAAACCGAATCTATTCATGGTGATAAATCGCAAGGTGCCCGCGACCGCGCATTACAAAACTTCAAAGAAGGCAGTACGCGTGTTTTAGTGGCCACCGATGTAGCGGCGCGCGGTTTAGACATACCGGCACTTAAATACGTAATTAACTTTGAATTGCCATACATAGCTGAAGATTATGTGCATCGTATTGGCCGTACAGGGCGTGCTGGCGAGCAAGGTTTAGCGATGTCATTAGTGAGCTTAGATGAGCAATGGCTGCTTGAAGAAATTGAAGTATTGCTTGATACCCGCTTAACACCACAATGGCTTGAAGGCTACGAGCCCGACTTAAATAAGCCACCCAAAGATAACCGCAAAAACACTAACAAAGCGCGTAAAGATCGCGATAAAAAACGTATTACAGGCCAAAGAGCGCCAAATAGAAGACGTAAATAAAAGCGTTCAGTTTTTAGCTATCAGTTGTCAGTAAAAAGAGCCCAACACGGCGTTAAATTTAGCGCCGTGGTTTGCTGCATCTTCTTAATTCACTACCTCTCCCTGTTAGTTCTTTTTAGCACACAGCTTAAGTGTTAAGTCATTGTATTGTTTACATGTAATCAATAAAGTGTAATTATTTTGTCGAGAATGAAATCAGGTGATTGAAGCGAAAAATATAAAAAAGGAAGTGAAATTGGATTATCTCAATTGGTTGAAAAAGGAATATGCTGAGCTAGGTAATGTGTCAGACGAAACTATTAATGCTCATATAAACTCAGCAAAAATGGACTCTCAGCTATTTAGGGAGTTTATCAAAGTCTTAGGGTTTTTAATTTTTGTGGTTCCATTCAATTTGTATCTATCTATTTCAGGGGTGGTCATTTTTAATAGTATTTACTATTGGCTTATTGTGATCTTTTCGAGTTTTATTGGAGTTCTTGTTGCATTATATTGCGAGCAAACCTTAATTAAAAAACAGCTTAAAAAAACAATCCGCGATAAACACAGTAATAAAATATAAATTTAAAAAGAAATTGACCGGCCAATTACATTATAAAAATAAAAAGGCAAGCCATATAGGTGTAGTAGTGTGA
>NZ_PNCV01000071.1:0-23546 GCF_005886925.1 Pseudoalteromonas sp. S3260 | reverse complement strand
ATGTGATCAAGAGACAGGTGCACGCAGATAGCGAACAAGGAACTCAGGGTCCTGTAATATCTTCTCGTTAAGCTCTTGGGCTGACATCGCGAGTGACACGCCGGGCTGAACAGGTCTGGTGGCATAGTAAGTTTGATCGTCAATCCAACCGGCTTGATGGGCTGCGAGAATGATTCGATTATTGAGCTCATCAAGGCTCATTGCACCTTGGCCAATTGGAGTAATAACATTAGGCGGGTCTACTAAGAACACAGCAGGAACAGTCGTAACGGACAGGGATTGAGCTTGTCCTGAATCGACTTTGTAGTTTGGAAATTCTCCACCAGGTAAAGGCAAGCCATCGACAGCAATAGCAAACACCTCGAAACCGTAGTTCAAGGCCATGGACTCAATAATTGGCGCTTGAGCATGGCAGTAAGGGCAATCCGAACGATAAAAGAAGAACAAGCCAGCCCGTTTTGCTACTTCACCTAAAGCTACATCACGTTGAGCGCCAGCTTCTCGATCCATCCGATTGGCAGCATAGGTCGCCAAGGGTCTGCGACTGATTTCATCCAAAACAGGATCGCCCATGACCACCTGCTGACTAACATCAGCAAACTGTGAGCCCTTATCCATCATGACTCGCTGGAGATACAGATAGGCTCTGACATTCTCATTCGTCGGCTCATCAATTGCCTTGTCCATGAACGACTGCATGTGCTCACGAAACCAAGCTGCACTGAAAGGCTTTAGCTCGCTCTGACTCGACTCTTCCGCACCAAATTCTGGCTTTGTAAGCTCATCAGGCTGTTTAGGTTCAGGAATGACCTGATACCAAAACCAGCCTTCCTGACCACGCTGATAGAATTGCCCATCACTAGCATAGGCGGGCAAGATGAATAGAAAGAAAATAATGATTGGGATGGTCACCCATAGGATAAACCAAGGTAACAAAGGGGTTCTCATTGTCAGCTCCAGAAAATTTCATAGAGCTAACATGCTAAATATCCCCGTTAGAGCGATTGGACAGATAGATGAAGGAATTGTGAGTGTTTCTGACGCACCGTTGTGATCATTAAAAATAGCTAACGTGACAGTTAATGAGCAAAAGATATGATTTTCCGCTTTGAGCGTGAAGCGGTTGTTCAGAACTGGGAATGTTGAAAAAATGAATGTCCGCTTTCCCAATTGATTGCAGACACTCAATTTTCGTGTTCCCAGGGTGTTGTCTTTGATAAGTTTCCAAATTCTGTGCGCCATTTAACTGCCACCTTTTCGTGGCGATAGAACAGCTCAAGTCGAGACTGATTCAATTTAAAATAAACTTAACTGATTCCTTTCGTTATCATCGGTCGCTTTTCGCTTTCTTGACGACTTAGAGCTAGAGCGTGATCTTTTTTGATTTTGTTCATTAAAACCTTTTGCAGCGATAATGTTGTGCTGCGCTCTTAACTCTGTGATTTTTGCTTTAGCTGTTCTGTGAACAATTTCAAAATCTACAAGGGGAGCAGGATAAAAAGATCCTCCTTCCGATTTAACACCAGTCTTCAAATAACCTTTACTTTTCCAAGGTTCAAAAATCCAAGTGTGACTGATATCCCTTAATTCAGGAATCCATCTTTTTACAAAAATACCAGACTTATCGAGATCACACGCTTGATTTACAGGATTATAAATCCTTAGTGTTTTATTTCCCGACATTCCACTGTGCATCTGGATCTGTGGATAATGTATGCCGGGTTCAAAGTCTACAAATAACTTAGCCAGCCACTCGGCTACAGGTCTCCAAGGTAAGGAAAGAGAAAAGGTCGCAACGGAAACCAGCATGGCTCTCATCCTAAAGTTGATCCAACCATGAGCGTGAAGGCAGCGCATGCAAGCATCAACCATGGGCCATCCTGTTCGTCCCATTTTCCAAGCTTCAAATTTCTCGGCATCAAAAGGACGATCAAGCTTTTCCATCGCGGATGTAAGCGCTACATGTTCCATATGATGATTACTCTCGAAAGTCTGGATAAAGTAGCAGTGCCACCACAAGCGAGTGTAATAATCATGTAAGCTTTTTTTCCAGAAACTGTTTTGCACTTTTTTCTGGGCTAATAGCACTGCATTGGCAATCTCCCTCAGACTCAGGCATCCGTTCGCTAAATAAGGGCTTAACCTGGAACATCCACTTTCCGCCGTTAGAGGAGAACTGATCGATCCTCTGTAACGTTCACTACGATGATTTAAGAAGCTTTCGAGAATAAGCAAACCGTTTGTTCTGCCGCCCAATTGTCTAAGCGGACAATCCAACTCGTCGTAGGTCACAAGAGTTGGCAAATTTGATAGCTTTAATTCCGAGGGTAATTCAGCGTTGATGAAATACGAATTGTCAGACACCGTAGATGGGGGTCGGGAAATCCATTCATCCCAATGTGCCTTAAATCTGGACTTCCTTTTACTAATAGGCCTTACAACCCCGAACTGAGCGTATTCTCTCCAATCAATATGCTCTTGCCTGCACCATCGTGCAACTTTCTGATCTCTTTCAAATGTCCACAAGTTACCAATTTCTTCGTGGCTGTGTAGAGTAAAATGGCCAAAGTTGCAGAGAATTTGCTTTAACGCAACTTCAACGTTTCCTTCAAAAAGAACCAGCCGACCGCCGATATTCTGCAACTGCTCGGCAAGGTCGAAGAGAGATTCACGAATGAAGAGCCATTGCCGATTACTTGTGTCTGGCAATTGCCAGTACTCGTGTTCAACCTGGTAGAAACAAAGCACAGGCCCCAGTAAACTGGCACGAGATAATGCTTCGTGGTCTACAACTCGCAAATCGCGTTTAAACCAAACAACCTGTAAGTTCAAGCTGACTACCTCTTCTATCAGGGTTGATAACTGTGACGTTTAAAATCACTTAGACGAACTAACATCCGCTTCACTGCATCCTAAATTTTGACTTAGTGATGAAAAAGGCTCAGTTGCTCTTCATTTTCACTGGCATCAGTTAAACCTACAGACAAACCAGTCAAGCGGACTGGTGAACCGTGACCACATTCCCAACAACGATGTACTAAGTCTGCAAGTTTTTGATGACAAAGGTGAGTTGCTTTTGCTTCACGCTCGACACTTTGGAAATTGGTAAAACGGACTTTTACTGATAACCTCGAAATCTTTCGTTTCGAAAAAATAATAGCTTCTCTGGTCATCAACTCAAGTAGCAAATCTTTTAGCAAAACATTCACAGCCCTATCAACTACATATAAAAATTTTTAGGTAATGTTCGTTCGATGCCTACCGATTGCTTTTCTTTTTGAACGACCACATGTGCCCTATCAACGCCCTGACACCTCCACCAAAGTAGCTCACCATTGCGACCGAACAACGCCTTTAGTTGTTGCAGTGGAGCACTTTGAATGTCTGTCCCCGTAAATAAACCAACTGCTTTCAGTTTTGCTAATGTTGACGGTCCGACCCCAGGAATTTTATCCAACGTTAGTCTGCTGATGAAAACACCTATTTCATTCGGCGGGACCACGCAAAGTCCTCCGGGTTTATAAACATCAGAGGCAATTTTTGACAGAAATTTAAGTGGTGCAACCCCAGAGGAGACCGACAATCCTATATTTTCTTTTATGTCTAATGTGATAGCTTGAGCTAACTTTGCAGCGCTTCCTTCAAACATTGTCGAGTCAGAGACATCGAGATACGCTTCATCCAAGGAGGGCATTTCAATCTTATCTGTGTACTTTAGGAGCAACTCATTCATCTCTGCACTATACCTGTTCAACTTGAAGATGCAGGATTTAACATTTGAAAGTTATCGTTAATACGTGACGCTAGGGAGCCTGCAATCTCCGGAAGAGACACAGTGAAAAATCGCCGGATAGCAGCTTCAAAGTCACGCTTACTTTTGAAGTAAACGTTGTTTCTTACTTGCTCGTTCATTACCTTCCATAACCGTTCTATTGGGTTGAGGTTGGGGCTATAAGGTGGCAGATAGTGAAGTTCTATGTTCAACACAAAAGCCGCATCTTTTACCAAATCTGTACGGTGATACCCCGCACCATCTAAGATGAGGTGAAGCTTTTGATTTAGTGGGTAGCTCTCTCTCAGTCTACAGAAAAACCGAACGATATTTTCGCTGTTGATGCTTTCATAAGCGCTAATAACCGTATTGCCAATATCTAAGAGGTTCAGTGCGCCAACAATGTTGAGGCGGCTGCGGCTTCCTGTTGTCTCTATAGGTTTATCCTGCCCGGTACGTATCCACCCATGAGTGATTTTTGTAGCTTGAGTCGGGTGAACCGCATCCATGAACAAGATGGGTTCGTCCCTGCCGCAGCGGGATTTGAGTGCCTTGTAGGCCTCAACAAACTCCTGCTGTTTAGCTTCACTAAATCGATGGGGGACACCTTTAGGCTTCTTGTAGCTAAAGCCATTGTGGTGCAGCCACTTGTTCATACCTGCGACTGTATAGCTCACACCAAACTGCTCTAGGACATAGGCCACAATCTGATGAGAGTGGTGGTAGGTCACCTCAGTGAGGCGCTCAATAAGCGCCATAGTTTGGGAATCGGATAATCGACTACTGGAGCCACCATTTTCGGGCTTTAGCTTCTCTGATTGCTGGTAGTCCTGAAGATGGCGCAGAACGGTGGTTTCATGAATACGCAAAGCTTGAGAAATCATTGCAGTACTCCAACCTTCAGACGTTAGCAATACCGCTTTTATACGGTCACGGACTCGACCATCACGCGTTTTATCGTGCTGGATATCGAGTGCTTGCTTTTGTTCTTTGGTCAGCGTTATCTTCATGGGGCGTAGCATGATCCTCATTACTCTGAAAATCAAGCATCTTCAATGATCACGGGTATAACGCTTCTGTAAAGCTCCATCCTTGCAGGGAAAGTAATTAAGTCCGGGCAAATAATTAAAGCATCAGAGAGCAACATTGCAGAACGAAGCCCAACAGCACGAGCGGTATAGTTGCAGGTAGCAAGGACAGGAGACCTGCTGACAGTTCCAATAACAGCAACCGGATTATGACTTATCTCAGGCCTGTCTCGAATTTCTACAGACGCGAAGAAAGCGTCCATGTCTATGTGTATAAACTTGTGCAACAGGAGTCTCCACAAAGTAAGACCAGCCCTTTCAACAAGAGGCTGGCTGAACTGTCGAAAAAGGCTTGTTTAAGAATCGAATTGTTTGCAAAGCTGATTTACACAACACTCGGAGCACTTCGGTTTTCTGGCTGTACACACTTGCATACCGTGTTGTATTAGCCATTCATGCGCATGTTTTTTGTAAAATGTTGGCGTGATAAGATTAATCTTTACCGCCGCATCTTCGGCCGAATCAGTCGCAATTATTTTTAAACGGTTCAACACCCTAAGTACATGGGTATCGACGGCTATTGTGTCTTTAGAGAATACAAAATTAAGCATAATATCCGTGACCTTACGGCCCACTCCCTGAAGCTTCATCAACTCTTCTCTAGTTTCCGGGATGTTACCATTGTGAAGCTCAATGATCTGTCGAGCCATCAACTTTAGATTCACTGTTTTTCTGTTGTAATGAGCTACAGGCTTTATGATTTGCCTTAATTCTTCATCATCGAGCGCTAGCAGTTCTTCGAAATTCGAAACCCTCTGATATAAGGGAACACAGGCATTTACCACCCGCTTTGTGATGGTCATAGTTGACAGGCACACTGAAACTAAGCTCTTGAATGGGGTACTTGAGAGGCCGTTGGTCATCCAAGGGTCATCTGTGTTCTCGAACGTAGGATAGGTCTGGCTTAGTATTTCATAGATTTGAGCAATGTCAGTGCTTGATGCTAACCCTTGTTGGTTCAACTTATTCACAACGCCTCCGATAAATGGACTGTTCGGTCCATTTTGTCGTTTATTGCAGATGTTGTCAATTCAAACCTAGAGACTATTAATCAATCCTTTAGCATTTAACAGAACAATTACATCTGACACATGGTCACAGATGTGCTCTTTTGAGTTTTCAGGGAGACAGCCAAAAGCAGCTTGAAAGCATAAAGGTTGAATAACTAACTCACAAAACCTTACTGCAATTTCTCTGAGGTGATCATCATCGCGACCTTCGAAGAAAGTTTTGATAGCGGATTCCACGTAATCTACCGAGCCAGTGAGGCTCGATTGATATGCCTTTTGCGCCAACAGCGGAAAATTAAGAGTTTCCGCCGCAGTAATTCTGATAAAAGCAATACATCTGTCAGCGAGCATCCCAACAGCAAGCTTCTCACCAACCTGTTGAAGACAATCGTTAAGATTGCCATATTTTGGAGCTTCACCTAATTCAGTAAACAATGTTCTTATTGAACGTTGAACCACAGCAGAAAATAAACTTTCTTTGTCACCAAACCTCAGGTAAAAAGCAGATTTACCGCAATCTGATACACTCAAAATCTGACTAATCGAAGTTCTACCATAGCCCTGGCTCATGAATAGGTCAGTGGCACAGGCCAAGATCTTTTCTTCAAATAACCCCGCTTCACTGGCTTTGGGGCGCCCCTTTTTCTTTATTGTCATAATGCTTAACAAACTCTACGATAATTGGAATAGGTAATTAGACTGCATAATACTAAATTTATACTCACTGAGAAATGAACATAGAAAAGGTCAGTCAGCCTTCCCACACCGTACATCGGAGTTTTCAAAGACTAAGTCCTCACTTTTAAAGACCCGCAAAAAAGTACTTCTAATACTTCTTGCTGAACGTTCGCTATCAGTTAGAAGCAGCAATTTAATCGACTTGAAGTGAATTTTTATGGCACATAAGTAATATTCAGAAATTGCGAATACTACATTAGCTTACTTTTCTGCAAAAACCGTCACTAACGTTTTAATTGAGCCACCTGGAACCATGACAAAGTGCATCCTGCTCCCCTCATGCTGCCAGAACTCGGCCTCTTGTGCATATTTTTTTGCTTTTTGGATAGCGACACTTTCTGGTAACTGGGCTTTAGTTAGCGCCGAGCATAGCAGCTTTGAACACAAAGCTTTCCACGGATGCTTAGGAGCACCGTCTGAAAGCCGTTCCACAAACCGTTCCAGTGCATGACGAGTCACCACGACAGGTCCAATGTTCGGAACGTTGATGACCTCATCGATTTCTCTCACTGTAGCATTATCGACGCTGTATTCTTCGAAGGAATGTGAGAGCCAATCGTCCCGCTTCTCTACCGAGATCTGTGCTTCCTGGTATCGAGTGAGCAAGAACCTGGTCAGGCTGTAAAGTGAATGCTGAGTTGAGCGTTGTTTCTGTAACTTTTTGATGGCTCCTTTACTGACTCGGATTTGAAGCCCATTGCCGCTTCGGTTACTCCCCATCACCTCTTTCACTGACAGAAGGTGATGAATAGCATAGAGCTCAGCTGCAATTGGCTTTTGCTGCTCAGGTAGCTTGTCGTATTGCTCACCTAAATCGACCTTTAGCTCACCACCTCTTCGAAGGCCGGTCTTCCAGTAAACCGTAAACTCGCCATCAATCTGCTTTGTTAACAGGGTTAATACCATCATGTTTGTTTCTCCTATTGGTTATCTATTTTTCATTCTCCATGATTTTTCAAATATGCAAGGCGCAAAAAAAGGGGCCGAAGCCCCTTAGATCAGATATGAACTTTCGGAAAGCCCATGGCACCGTAAACATTCAACACATCATTCCAATCCCAACTTTTCACGCCAAGTGACGTTGGTATCGGAGGGATTAGAACTTGTGTCAGAATTCCTTTATGCTAGGCTTTTTTCTTGAGTTCATTCGCTGCATTCAGGCCGGTCTCAGAGAGATCGTGGTCTGCCCAGATGTACAGCATTTTCACATTACTTGGTGGTTCAAACCTAGCCAGTAGGGTTGCATTCACAACCGACCAACATGTTTGCCCCGTTGCTCTGGTTACCGCTAAAGCCGTCTCTATACCTTCAGAAACACCTAGTACCTCACCAGGCTCACCTATCGGAATAGCACCACCAGTGATTGTTCTATCACTTGGTATGGGCATCATCTTTTTTGGCTTTTCAACCGGCGCTTTGAATCCATCTTCACTTAGGTAGATCCGATGAAACGTGGCCGAACGCCCTTGCTGCGTAACGATTTTACCTAGCAGCGCTAGGTAGCTATCGATAAACAGACCATCTTCATCATGGGGCTTTCCGTTCAACTGGCGTTTCGGACAGTAAAAGAAAGAGGCTCAGTCCTCTTTCTTCTCATACTCCTCCAAATCTTTAATGTGCCACAGCTTGTTTCGTGTACTTCGGTTGATACGAGGTTGCGGCAAGCTGCCATCTTTTATTCTTCGCCATAGCGTCGTGTAGCTAATGTGGTAACGAGCCATCACTTCGTAAGACGTTAGAAAAGGGGTTACCTGGTGCGCTA
The DNA here is from genome assembly GCF_005886925.1 of Pseudoalteromonas sp. S3260. Taxonomy (NCBI): domain Bacteria; kingdom Pseudomonadati; phylum Pseudomonadota; class Gammaproteobacteria; order Alteromonadales; family Pseudoalteromonadaceae; genus Pseudoalteromonas; species Pseudoalteromonas sp. S3260. The sequence continues at coordinate 15,176 of NZ_PNCV01000071.1, read as the reverse complement.
CTGCTGTCATCTGCATTCTCCTGAAAATCAATGTAAAGCTATCATCGCCTGATTCATCACTTGTTGATGGTCAGAAAGATGCATGATTTGTTCAGAAGATCAGCCTTATCAAAACACAAATGTTGCTATTAGGTACTTTTCAGCTCAAACCTATGAATAACAAGGGTTACAAGGCGGTTTGTGTCATGAATAGCAATCAACACGCCTAACGAGAAAAATTTGTACACACTGTTTGTACACTCGCAACGATGACACACCAAAAACCACAATGACGACCCCTTTAAATTCATAAACTTATAAACAAAAAACTAGAGATGATCGCATTTATTCCGTTTTTGTAATGTCGAAACAAAAGTACCAAAAGCAGGAGTTACTTCCTTCATCAAACCCAGTAGCCACAAGGCCTATAGCCAGATTTGTGTCATGGAATTTTCGCCAACGGCCTCTAAAATGGAATTTGTACTCAAGTTTGTACACACTTTCCGAGGTTACGCTTGAACATCATTGAAAAGCAAATAAACGATAAAAAGACAAAAAGCCTTTAAATTCAGTACGTAGAGATGTGATTGTGGTGTGCAATGAAAGGTGATTTTAAGCGTTGAAAGGCTGGGCGGCATCAGGATGCGAGATGATCGCAAAGGTACGACGTTTATTAATTTCGCTAAGGAGATTTTGGTCTGCCATTAAAAAGGTTCTTTTAGTTGATATACGGATGTATTTGTATTTTAGTATGCTGAGCTTTCAAGGCTAAAAACAAGCTAACCTCTAAAGCTCAACATACCCCAACAAGAACCCAAATTAGCTCTTGTGACGCTATCCGTTAAGTTAATCGTAATTAAAGACTATTTTCGCTGATCTTGGCTTTATAAACAATCAATGGTTGGTTATTAACGGATCTTTTTTAAGTTTGGTGTTTTCAGCGATTATTAACAATAACGCTATAAATTGCCCACTAACTTAACACCAAGCTTGAGTAATAGGGCTGTAAATCATATTATTGTTCGATTACATGGAGGATTTGATGTTGGGTAATGAAAACCAGTAAGCTAAGTATTCGATTATTATGGTATATAACTCCACTAGTTATACTGCCGTTGTTATTTTTAGGTGGGTTTACGCTCACTAATGTAACTAACTCTACGCAAAAACAAGCTGACTTGATCATGAGTCGCTTTGTAGAGCAACAACAGCAAAAAGTATTTAACTATATAGACTCTTTTCATGCAACGGCTAAGTTACTCTCTGCCTCACCGGTACTAAGTGACTTTTTAGCTAAAGATTTATTTGAAGACGCCAGCTATACCTATCGCCTTGGCGCGTTAATGGATGTATTTGCCAGTTACAGTGAAGCCTACCCTGATATTATTAGTATTAATTTAGTCTCAAAAACCGGTGAAAGTGATGCCTATTACTCCAGTAATTTAACTGTCGCGCCAAAGTCTTATCCGTTTTTTGACCAAGTTATACAAAGTAATTTAAGCCAGCAGCAGTTTATGGTGCAAAAAGAAGACGGCACCACCAACTTATATTTTGTGCAACGCATATACAGCGTTGACTACTATTTAAAACGCCCACAACAACTTGGTTTTATTGTCCTTAAGGTCGAACCTTCGATTTTAAACACCAGTATTTTAGAAGCCCCTTATAACAACACCTTAAATTTACTGCTCGCCAATGATGGTAAAATTTTATTTAGCTCTGATTACAAAATGCGTGGCCACTATGTTAGTGAGTATGAACTTAATAAAATTAATGACCTAGCTGATATTGGCAGCTTATCAACCATTGAGCTTTCGAGCGTTGATAAAATAGAACGATTGATTTTTGCAGCCCAAATGAGTGGCGGCTACTATTATGTGTCGACCATTCCTAAAGCGGTACTGTATCAATCAGGTAAAGCAATTAGTGTCATCACTGGGCTAATTGTAATTATTTCTGTGATCACCCTACCGATCTTAATTTTTATTGTGGTGCGCAATTTACTGCTTAACCCAATTGAATTACTAGGTGAAGCAAGTCATCGCGTTGGTGATGGCGACCTTTCAGTAACACTGCCTGCTTATACAACCGATGAGGTAGGCATACTGTTTAACGACTTTAATCACATGATTAACCAAATTAAGCACTATCAAGAGCAGCTAGAAGAATATAAGCATCACTTAGAAGACAAAGTAGAGAGCCGTACTAAGGCACTTGAATCAATGAATAGCAAGCTTGAAACAGCCATCGCTCAAGCAGAGCAAGCAAACCAGCTTAAGAGCCGTTTTTTAGCCAATATGAGTCATGAAATTCGCACTCCGCTCACTGCTATTATGGGTTTTACCGAGCAACTACTGCATAGCGATAAGAAAACAAACGATAAACATCATTTAGGCACTATTCTTCGTAATTCAAAACATTTATTAGAGCTTATTAATAACATCCTCGATTTATCAAAAATTGAAGCCGAAAAACTCGCTGTTGAGCAAACACCATTAAATGTTGTGCAGCTTATTCATGATGTTGAATCAATCATTAAACCTTTAGCACAAGAGAAACTGCTTTCATTTACAATTAATTATTCGCTACCATTACCACATACCATAAATAGTGACGTTACTCGTTTAAAACAAATACTGATTAATATTGCCAGTAACGCGGTTAAATTTACTGAGCAAGGCCAAGTAACAATTACGGCAAAGTTTCAAGCACCAAAAACTCTTACATTTATAGTTGAAGACACCGGTATAGGCATGTCGGCAAACCAAATCAGTCGATTATTTACGCCATTTGAACAAGCTGATGCCACAACCACACGCCGATTTGGTGGTACAGGATTAGGGCTATGTATTTCAAAAAATTTGGCTCAGCTGCTCGGTGGCGATGTCAGCGTCACCAGTGAAGTGGGTGTGGGTAGTTGTTTTACTATCGATATAGATTGTCATTTAGGTAATGGGCTTAGTAGTAACCTTTTTTTGACTGAACACTCTCAGCTATCACCCGAAAAAGACCCGCAACTTTCTTTTGCAACCAATAACTTTGATGCGCATATTTTAGTGGCAGAAGATAACCCCGATAATCAGTTGCTGATAAAATTACTCCTTCAAACATGGGGGTTAGAGCCTGATATAGCCAATAATGGCGCACAAGCAGTAGAAATGGCACTAGTGAACGACTACCAGCTTATAATCATGGATATGCAAATGCCGGTTATGGGCGGCTTAGAAGCAACTAAAATGCTCAGAGATGCCGCCTACGATGGCCCAATTATCGCCCTGACCGCAAATGTCATGAACCATGATATAGATACTTACCTTGAAGCAGGCTGTAACAAAGCGCTTGGTAAACCCATTGATAAAGACGCACTAGAAAATGTATTAGTCAGCTATTTACACCTTGAACGCGATAATCAAAATAAATGGGATAGCTTATTAAAAAGTGAGAAATTTCAGCAAATAAATGCTAATTATTTGGCAAGTTTACCTGATTACTTAAAGCAGATAAAAACCCTTTATAACAACCAAGATTGCGAAACACTACGCGCACTTGCCCACAGTATTAAGGGCAGTGCTGGTTGTTTTAACTTTGATGATATTTACCATAGCGCATCAGCGCTTGAGCAAAGTTTAAAAGGCAATGATATGACTCAAAGAGAAAAACGCGTTGTAGAACTCATTACAGCAATAGAACAAGCCATCGCTAATAAGTAATCATTAAAAATTTAAACCCAGTGCCATGCCCATTAAAATCGCATCTTCAAAGCCGTTTTTATTTGGCGCATCGCTGGGGTAATAATTTTTACGTACTGACATTTCAATAAAGCCCGCACGCTCATACAATGCAATCGCCCGCGTATTAGACTCTCTCACTTCTAAAAATAAGTTTTCGGCACTGTGTTGCTCGCCGTACGCTATAAACTGCGTTAATAACTGCTTAGCAAATCCTTGTCCCTGAAAGCTCGGGGCGACACAAATATCCATTAAGGTAAAATCGGGCCCTGCTTTTTCACCAATGTAAAAGCCTATCATTTGCTCGTCATCGAACGCAGCTAAATTAAAATAGCGCCCCTGCAAACACGACTGCATTGTTTTTAACGTCCAAGGGTGTGTATGACAGGCATTTTCAATGGCCATCAGCTCATTGATATTCTCATCGGTAACCGACTTAAAGTGCATCAAGGTGTTCACTCATTAAAGCCCATAACGCACGTTTTTGCGCACAGGTTAGGTTAGAATCAGGCAGGCCTAATTGTTGCTCACTAAACTCAATGGTTGATGATTTAACAATTGAGTTTATTGTTACAGGCGCAAAGGCACGCTCAATATCATCTTTTAATGTATCAGAGAGAATTAACGATGAAGTCGCTGACAACTCAGCTTGAGCTGGGCGAAAGTGTTGATTAAGTTCAAGCTTTTCTATACCAAAAACAGATGCGTAACGTGAATGCATAACAACTCGATGGATTAGTAAGATGAATAATATAGGAAGTAATCAAAACGATGTAAAGAAGAAATGGCAGGGGCGGAGAGATTCGAACTCCCAACCGTCGGTTTTGGAGACCGCTGTTCTACCAATTGGAACTACGCCCCTGCAATGACGATGAATTATAAAGACCTTTTGACAAAGGTAAAGTAAAAAATCAACTTTTTGGTTTGTTTGCTTTTTAAATAAACAAAACGGCGAATTAGCATGCTAATTCGCCGTTAGTTATTACGAAATTACAGTAACGGGAGGATTATTCCCATTCGATAGTGGCAGGTGGTTTACCTGAAATATCGTAAACAACACGTGAAATACCGTCGATTTCGTTAATGATACGGTTTGAAACCACACCTAAGAATTCATACGGTAAATGTGACCAACGCGCAGTCATAAAGTCGATGGTTTCTACACAACGAAGTGAAACAACCCAATCGTACTTACGTGCATCACCCATAACCCCTACCGACTTAACCGGTAAGAATACAGTAAACGCTTGGCTTACTTTATGGTAAAGCTCTGCTTTGTGAAGCTCTTCAATGAAAATAGCATCAGCGCGGCGAAGTAAATCACAGTACTCTTTTTTGATTTCGCCAAGTACACGCACACCTAAACCAGGCCCTGGGAATGGGTGGCGGTAAAGCATGTCGTACGGTAAACCTAGCTCTAAACCAATTTTACGTACTTCATCTTTAAATAACTCACGTAATGGCTCTACTAAGCCCATTTGCATATCATCTGGTAAGCCGCCCACATTATGGTGCGATTTAATTACGTGCGCTTTACCAGTCGCTGAGGCCGCTGATTCGATTACGTCAGGGTAAATTGTACCTTGGCCTAACCATTTTGCGTTTTTAAGCTTTTTAGCTTGCTCATCAAATACATTAATAAACGTGTGGCCAATGGCTTTACGTTTATCTTCAGGATCTGATTTACCTGCTAAGTCATTTAAGAATTGATCTTCGGCATCTACTTTAACAATGTTTAAGCCAAACTTATTGCCAAACATATCCATAACTTGCTGGCCTTCGTTTAAACGAAGTAGCCCGTTATCAACAAATACACAGGTTAGGCGTTCACCAATAGCACGGTGAATAAGCATAGCTACAACCGATGAATCTACACCGCCTGATAAGCCTAAAATAACTTCGTCGTCGCCTACTGTTTCTTTGATACGCTCAATAGCATCATCAATGATTTTTGCTGGCGTCCATAGTTTTTCACAACCACAAATATCAATAGCAAAACGCTCTAGTAAACGTTGACCTTGATGTGTGTGGGTTACTTCTGGGTGAAATTGTACGCCGTAAAAGCGTTTTTCTTCGTTAGACATTGCCGCATGTGGGCAAGTAGATGTTTTAGCAGTGGTTTTAAACGTATCTGGAATTTCCATTACTTTATCGCCGTGGCTCATCCACACATCTAGTACGCCATTACCGCCATCAGTAATGTGATCTTCAATGGCATCAAATAATGCACAGCTACCCACTTTTTCAACTTGTGCGTAACCAAATTCTTTTTTATCTGAGCTATGTACACGGCCGCCAAGCTGCGTTGCCATAGTTTGCATACCGTAACAAATACCAAGTACTGGAACGCCTGCATTAAATACATACTCAGGAGCACGTGGGCTGTTTTCAAGCGTAGTTGATTCTGGGCCACCTGAAAGGATAATACCTTGTGGGTTAAACTCGCGAATTTGCTCTTCGGTTACATCCCAAGCCCAAAGCTCACAATAAACACCAATTTCGCGCACGCGACGGGCGATTAACTGCGTGTATTGTGAACCAAAATCTAAAATGAGGATTCGTGAATCGTGAATGTCTTTGCTCATGAAGTATCTCGTAAAGTCAGGTGCTAAACGCCACCAGCTTAAGCTGTGTGACTATATTAGGGCTAACAAAGGTTAGCCCACTTATTTCAAGTTGTTAAGGCTGATTAGCCTAAACGGTAGTTCGGTGCTTCTTTAGTGATTTGCACATCATGAACATGCGACTCACCCATACCAGCAGAAGTTACACGTACAAACTGTGGTTTAGTGTTTAACTCTTCGATTGTGGCACAACCGGTTAAGCCCATTGCACTGCGAAGACCACCCACTTGTTGGTGAATAATGGTTGCAATTGGCCCTTTATAAGCAACACGACCTTCAATACCTTCTGGTACTAACTTGTCAGCTTGGTTTGATTTTTGGAAGTAGCGATCCGATGACCCTTCTTTTTGATCCATCGCACCTAGGCTACCCATACCACGGTAAGACTTGTAGTAACGACCTTGATAAAGTTCAACTTCACCTGGTGCCTCTTCAGTACCCGCGAGCATAGAGCCAACCATTACACACGATGCACCCGCAACCAATGCTTTTACAATATCACCAGAAAAACGAATACCGCCATCGGCAATCACTGGAATATCGCGACCTTTAAGGCCTTCAACCGCATCAGAAATAGCTGTTATTTGTGGTACACCACAACCAGTAACAATACGTGTAGTACAAATAGAACCTGGGCCGATACCTACTTTAACAGCATCAACACCGGCATCTGCAAGCGCAATAGCACCTTCGGCAGTTGCCACATTACCCGCAACAATTTGTAAATCAGGGTAAGCTTGACGAGTCGCTGCAACACGGTCAATAACACCTTGTGAGTGACCATGAGAAGTATCGATTAGTAGTACATCAACACCGGCTTCAACTAATGCAGCAATACGCTCATCAGTACCTGCGCCAACACCTACCGCAGCACCTACACGTAAACGACCTTGCTCGTCTTTACACGCGTCTGGTTTGTCTTGTGCTTTTTGGTAATCTTTTACGGTGATCATGCCTTTAAGTTTAAACGCATCATCAACCACAAGAATCTTCTCAATGCGGTGTTCGTGCATTAAGCTTAAGATATCTTCGCGAGCCGTTCCCTCTTTAACCGTTACTAGGTTTTCTTTTTTCGTCATCACTGTTGAAACCGGCTGTTCAAGCTTAGTTTCAAAGCGCATATCACGACTAGTTACAATACCTACAAGGTTATTTTCGCTATCGGTGACCGGAAAACCTGAGAATCCCTTTTCCTGAGACAATTCAACAGCATCTGCAATAGTCAGATCGGCAGTAACTGTAACAGGGTATGAAACAATACCTGCTTCATAGGTTTTAACTTTACGAACATTTTTCGCTTGTTCTGCAATGGTCATGTTTTTATGGATAAAACCAAGACCACCTTCCTGCGCGAGGGCAATAGCTAAACGAGCTTCTGTAACAGTATCCATAGATGCTGAAATGAGCGGCAAGTTAAGTTTGATACCACGCGTTAAGCGAGTTGAAATATTTGCCGTATGTGGCAAAACAGTAGAATGACCAGGTACTAAAAGTACGTCATCAAAGGTAAGAGCTTCTTTAGCGATTCTAAGCATTTTGGCAACTTCTCACATGTGGATCTAAGATAAGGAATTGCGGCCAAATTTTAACAGCGTTGTGGGCACTAGTAAATAATATTTTGTATTTATTTATGATAAGCTAGATTTATAAATGTTTTTTGGTAGTTTTTATGTTTTCTAAGCCCTCGCAAACGATTTATACCGTATCTCGCCTTAATCGTGAAATACGTGCCTTACTTGAACAAGGTTTTGCGTCTTTAGTACTCACCGGTGAAATTTCTAACTTTATTGCGCCTGCTTCTGGGCATTGGTATTTTTCGTTAAAAGACGATAAAGCGCAAATTAAAGCCGCCATGTGGCGAGGCAATAATCGCAACCAAAGTTACCGACCAATTAACGGCGCACAAGTAACCGTTAAAGCACGTGTATCTTTGTACGAACCCCGTGGTGACTACCAGCTTATTGTTGAACATATGGAGCCTGCCGGCGAAGGGCAACTTAAGCAAGAGTTTGACGCGCTAAAAATGCGTTTGGCTGCAGAGGGCTTATTTAGCTCCGCCTATAAAAAACCCCTACCCCAAAACATAAATCGCATAGGGGTTATCACCTCACCTACAGGCGCCGCAATCAAAGATATTTTAACTGTGCTAAAACGTCGTGCTCCGCAATTAGCAGTGGTTATTTATCCTGCTATGGTGCAAGGCAAAGAAGCGCATGGCCATTTGATAAATCAAATAGAGCTGGCAAATTTACGTAATGAAGTCGACGTTATCATTCTCGGACGCGGTGGTGGTTCATTAGAAGATTTATGGTGCTTTAACCATGAACAACTTGCTCGTGCTATTTATCAAAGCTCGCTGCCCATTGTGAGCGCTGTTGGCCATGAAATAGATACCACAATTAGCGATTATGTCGCTGATGTACGCGCCGCAACCCCTTCTGCAGCCGCAGAGCTCGTAAGCCCCAATACACAAGAGCTACATAATAGGGTTAATCAGTTAATTAATCGTTTAGCGAATGCATTTAAACACGACATTGCCGATAAACGCGCACAAGCCATACAGTTGCAGCATCGCTTAAATTTATGTCACCCGCGCAATCAGCTAAACCAAAAATCACAACGCTTAGATGAGTTGAGTATTGCACTGCAACAGGCAATGCGTCAGCGTTTATATCAACAAGAACGCGTGTTAGCTAATTTAACACCCAGACTAATGCGCCAATCACCAGATAAAAAGCTAGCAAATGCAAACCATCAGTTAGCACAGCTCCATACAAGGTTACACCAAGCGATGCAGCATCAGCTGCAACAAGCAAATAACACCCTTGCCTTACAGGCGAGTCGGCTTGATTCGGTTAGCCCCCTTAATGTATTAGCGCGCGGTTACAGCATAACGAAAACGGCGCAAAATAAAGTGGTTAAATCAGTGGAAGATGTAAAAGTGGGTGATGTGTTGACCACTGAGTTAGTAGATGGTCAGGTTATTTCAAAGGTAGAAGCTTAGCCATATTGCTAAGCGCTAGCCTTGTGTACTAACAGTAAACTCAATACGGGCATCGTTAGATTGAGATGCACTGAGTTTAAATTGCTGCCACCAAGGTTCAAGGTGAAGCTTATCGTTTAGCTCGCGCCATAATTTAGCTCCATAATTAACGGCATGTTGGTTTATGGTAAGCTCAAACTTACAAATTGTTTGCTTACACTTTAGCGCTGTAAGCTCAGCGCTATCTGCAAACTCATTAATAATTAAAAAGTCAGTTAACGCGACTTCAAGCTCGTAACTCCATTCGAGATTATCAGCCTCATGCTCAAACTGTATTGCGAGCTCATCATCAAGCTCTACACTTTCTAATTGATTTAGCTTTAGCTGTTGTTGAGATTGCTTAAGCTGGATTGATTTTTTTTCAAGCTGCTGATTAAGCTCAACCACATGTTGTGCTAGCTGAGTTTGTTGATCAGCCGCATGGGCTTTATTAACCTGCACTAAACCTTGCAAAGTAGTTGCTTGATTATTGACTTGAGTGCTAGCCGAAGAGATTACTGGTTGTTTGGGCGCTGAGGAAACACGTGTGGAATCTTTAAAAAACAAAAAGTAACCACTTGCTAACGCCACGCCTGAAGAAAAACAGAGCAGCATAGCCACAATGTTACTTTTATATATCATTTCTAGGTACTCAAAAATTAAAGCATTGCACTGGTGTGCGATTCGTTTTCTGGCTCGGGATATTCTAAAAAGTTTTGGTTCATACTTTCTGCCGGGCACTCACAATCAGGGCGACCAATAATTTTTGCAGGTACGCCAACAGCAGTTGTGTGAGGCGGCACAGGGCTTAGTACCACAGAGCCTGCACCAATACGTGCGCCCTCGCCCACTTCAATGTTACCCAGTACTTTAGCGCCCGCGCCAATAAGTACGCCCGCTCTAATTTTAGGGTGGCGATCGCCTTGCTCGTTACCCGTACCACCCAATGTAACCGATTGTAATATGGATACATTATCTTCAATTACAGCGGTTTCACCAATTACAATACCGGTAGCATGGTCAAACATAATGCCTTGGCCGACTTTACAGGCAGGGTGAATATCAACCCCAAACACCTCTGAAGTACGGCTTTGAATAAAGCGCGCAAGCTCTTTACGGTTTTGTTGCCATAAGCAATTTGCTAAACGATGCGCTTGTATGGCGTGAAACCCTTTTAAATTTAAAATCACGGTAAGGTAGGTTTCGGCCGCAGGGTCACGATCTTTTACCGCTTTAATATCATGAGCAACATGTGTCAGCATGCGGTCACACTTTACAAAGGCTTGGTCAAACAACTCACGGATTGTAAAAGCAGAAACCACAGCATCAGCTAGTTTATTAGCAACAATAAAACTCAATGCCGACCCTAAGCATTCGTGATTTAAAATACACGAATACACATGGCTCGCTAAAAGGGGTTCACGAGTTACTACTTCATTTGCTTCGCTACGAAGCTGTTGCCAAATTTCATGACGCATAATAATGCCTTAAGTTATTACAAAGAGCCTAAGGCCAATTCTAACGGATTTAGCCGCCTAGGTGTTAATCCCTTTGTTATTTGTTCTAGTTATTAGATATAACCAGTTAAATTTCAGGCTTATATTACTTTTTTCAAGTCATGTCATATGACAGCTATGCAGATTTAACCATTTATAAAATGCCCCAATGCTTACGACACAGGGGCATTTTTTTATATTTAAGAACTTAAATTATTGAAATACTTTATCCACCTTTACTACTTCAATATTTTTTGCTGGTATTGCTAATTTATAATCAGCAATTACCTTATCTTCAGCCACTAACTCGGCAGGCTTATCGGTGTTATACACCATAGGCGAGGTTTTCATTGTTGCTAAGCGTTTTTGCATATCTTCACCATCACCGGTAACAAACACATAGTGAATATTCTCAGTTTGTAGGTTGTCTTTAATCACTCGATTTACATCGCCAACAGTCAATGTTTTCAGTTTGCTTGTGACGTAGTTTACAAAACTATCGGTGTTATAAAACTCGCTATCTAGCGCATAACCTAACTGGCGATTTTGACTAGCAACCATTTGTGGCACAAAGTTAATTAAAAAGTTACGTGTGGCTTCAAAATCTGCCTCGGTCATACCATTTTTAATTAGCTTATCTAGCTCAAATAGTGCGGTACGGGTAGCAAAATGCGCATCGTTGTTTGAGCGCAGTGGACGCAACCACACTTGGAATATTTGCTCAGAGCGCCCTAAGTTTGCATCCGGTTTAGTTTGAAACATACCTCTAGGGAAGTATTCAATATAGGCGTAATCACCGTAATTCATACCACGTGTTTGACGAATACGTTCGTACAAGTAACTGTTAGAACTGCGATGCTCACCAAAGTACGAACGCACTAGCCACAATGCGGTCCAGTCTTCGCTGCTACGAATGGTATCAATAGGAAACCCGAACGACACAGCCGTTGATTGCGCTGACTTTTCAACAATCGTTGCATGATGACCTTTAAGCTCTGGCGCATCAGGGATTGTTAAGCGGCTTTGTTCGCCTTTAGGGAGCGTCGCTAGGTCAGCTAACATTTGTGCTTTAAGTTTTTCAGGTACGGCACCAATTAAACCCACAGTAAGTTTAGCTTGTGTAAGTTCAGCATTATAAAACGCTTTAACATCATCAAGAGTCAGCGCTTCTAAATCTGATAAGTCACCGTAGTTATAGCTTTCATAAGGGTGGCCTTTATAAAGCACACTGTAGAGCACTTCTTTACCCAACTCTTCGTCGTTAGAAGCTTTTAAACCCGATTTAATGCCATCGATCATTTCTTTTTTCAGACGTTTAAAGTCATCTTCTCTAAAGCCTGGGTTTAGAAGCTGCTCACTCACTAAAGCATACCACTGAGCTGCATTATCTTTATGAATACGCCCTTGGAACGACAGCATTTCTTTATCTATTTGATAACCAAAACTACCCGCCAGCGGGTACATTGCCTTTTTAATCTCTTTGTAACTCATTGAGGTTGAGCCACCTTGCGCCAGCATTGCGGCAGTGAGTGCTGCCACGCCTTTTTTACCCTGCGGATCGGCAGCCGCACCGGTATTAAATAATAAGTTAATATCGATTAACGGCGAGCTATTAGTTTTATCAAGCACGTTAAAGATAGGCTTACTCGGTGCTTGCTGATATTTTGCTACCAAGGCATCTAAATCGCTTTCTTGTTCAAAACCAGGGGCTTTATCAAGTGCCGACATAGTAATTGTGGTGCGCGCATTATCAACAAAGTACTTATTGGCAATGGCTCTAATATCTTCGCTAGTGATATTGTCTGCCGATTTATACAGCTGGTTAATCACCTCAGGATCGCGCTCAAAATGCATATAGCTGGCAAGTGTAGAGGCAATTGCTTGCGATGAATCTAAACCATTTATAAAGCTGTATTTAAGATTAGACTTTAAATCGCTGAGTTTTTGGCTATCAACCAACTCGGTACGCGCTTTGGCATACGTACGGTTTATAGCATCACGCACTGTGGCTAAATCATCGGCATTTTCAACTTTTACAAATACATGCAGTAACCCTGGATCTTTAGTTTCAGGGTTATAGGTAAACATTTGACTCGCGATTTGTTTTTCTACTACCAGCTCTTGGTAAACATTTGAATTGCTCGAAAAGTAAAGCTGCGACAGTAAATCTAATGCGGCTCTGTCTTTTTTCTGAGGCTCCCATGCAGCCCCTTTATACGACACAAGTAACCAGTGACCAGGTAATCCTTCGTTTTGCTCATGCACATATTTTGGCGCTTGCTGAGTTGGCTCTTTAGGAATATCAGCAACATAGTCGCCTTTTTGCCAGTTACCCCAGTGTTTTTTAACCATCGCCATGGTCTCTTTTGGCTCAACATCACCAACAATCACAAGCGATACATATTCAGGTTTATAAAACTTAGCAAAAAACTCTTTACCGTAGGCCATTTGATCTGGCATGGCTTCAATGTCTTCAAAAAAGCCCATTGTAGTGTGTTTATAGGTATGTTTTTCGAACGCTTCTTGGCGTACCGCACTTAATAATTTACGAATTGGACTGGCGTTATTTTTTAAGTACTCGCCTTTAACTGTTAGCGCTTCGGTTCTAAATTGCTCTTCGGTATAGCTTAGGTTTTGAAAAATATCCGCTTCAATTTCAAGTACTTTATCAAGATGCTGTTTTGAAAAGTTTAAGTGGTAGTTAGTGTAATCGTTAGTTGTGTAGGCGCGGTTATCAACTCCAGAATTTTTTAAAATATCTGAATACACATCTTGCGGAAACTTTTCAGAGCCTTTAAACATCATGTGTTCAAAAAAGTGAGCAAAACCAGTTTTACCCGCTTCCACTTCATTACGCGAGCCAACAGATACAGGTATTTGTAGCGATACTACATCTGGGTAATCGGTTTTAACTACCATCACACGTAGGCCGTTATCTAGCTCTTCTATTAGGTAATCTTGTGAAAAAACACGCTCATCTGCTTTATTAACTTGTTCTTGTTGAGCTGCTGTTTGCGTGTTTTGACTTTGCTGCATAGCACAACCGGTTAAGGCCAGCGATACCGCTAGGCTAGTTGCCAATAATTTAAATTTCATTGTTATCCCTTTTTAAATTGAGCAATTTTTAAAACATTTACCAAACTAAGTATGCCGTAAAGTAATTAAATATAAGAGCCCTAAGCCTATTAATTATGTAAACAACTGTGTCAGTTATTGCTGGTAACTTGGTTTAACTATGAAAATAATTCACGTTAATTGAGAAACTTTCAATAAATAAATCTATCTAGACGTCTAAATGGCTGCTATATTAAATCCATCATCACTAATTAAGCTGGAATGGGGATTATGGCTTTATCACTTCAAGAAAAAATACAGGACACCAACCAAGGTGTTTACCTAATTGGCACAACACCGCCAAAAATTGGGACTGATAAAGCGCAATTAAAAGTCATTGCCGAAAAGTTATTAGGCCGTTTACACGAAATTGAATATGACGGTGTGATTATTTATGACATTCAAGATGAAAGCAGTCGTACAGAGCAAGCACGTCCATTTGCATTTAAGCAAACAGTTGATCCGCGCGAGTACAGTCAACTCTTACGAGGCTTATCTGATCTTGATGTAATTACTTATAAAAGTGTAGCTCAGCGCGGTGTGAGTGAGTTTAAAGCGTGGTTAGATGAAACTAAAAATGACTACGATTTAAAAAACGTAGTGTTAGTGGGTAGCCCATCATCAGCCGGTGATATAAAGCTGAGCTTACCGAATGCCTACAAAACACTAGCAGAGCAGTCAGAAGACTTCTTTTTAGGTGGTGTAACCATTGCTGAGCGCCATGCCAATAAGCGCAACGAGCACCAACGATTAATAGAAAAAACAGCACAAGGATGCCAGTTTTTTATCTCTCAAGCCGTGTACAACGCACAAGCAACCATAGATTTAATAACCAGTTATGCGCGCACATGCAAAGCACAAGGCCTGACACCTAATCGGATTATATTAACCTTTACGCCTTGTGGTGGTGAAAAAACCTTAGAGTTTATGCAGTGGCTAGGTATTTCAGTGCCAGAGGCAACTAAATGGCGCATGCTTGATTCGGAAAATACATTAAGCGAATCGGTGCGTATTTGTCGCGAAAACCTCGACTCAATTTTAAAAAGCTGTGCCCACTTAGGTGTACCACTGGGTTTAAATATTGAAAGCTTAACCAACCGTAAAGAAGAAATAGACGCATCAATTAATTTATACCGATTGCTAAAAGCCACTATGGAATTAAATATTGCGGAGAAACTGATAGCTTAATTGCGGGGTTCGGGGTTCGGGGTTC
>NZ_PNCV01000070.1:0-26284 GCF_005886925.1 Pseudoalteromonas sp. S3260 | reverse complement strand
AGAGAGTAATAATCTAATGTTAGCTTAACCAGAACTCAGGTTATTTATGTTTTTTAGTTATAAACAACTGATGCCATTATCTACGGAATAATTCGTGGTGCTTAACAAAAGCCAATTAGCGATTTAATTCAATGGGTATCATTACGGTGATATGGTTTCGGTGGATGATAGAGCAGATTTTAAAAACAAAAAACCCAGCATAAGCTGGGTTTTTACATTTCTGAAAGAAAACTAAATTACTTGATTTTAGCTTCTTTGAAAATCACATGTTTACGAGCCTTAGGATCGAATTTTTTGATTTCCATTTTTTCAGGCATGTTACGCTTGTTCTTGTCGGTAGTGTAGAAAAAACCAGTACCAGCAGTTGAAACTAAACGGATCTTATCGCGCATAATTCAGTTCCTTAAACTTTTTCGCCACGAGCACGGATTTCAGTAAGAACCGTGTCAATGCCTTTTTTATCGATAATACGCATACCTTTAGTAGTAGTGCGTAATGTTACAAAACGTTTTTCACTTTCAACCCAAAAACGGTGTGTTTGTAGGTTAGGTAGGAAACGACGTTTAGTCGCGTTTCTCGCGTGTGAACGGTGGTTACCAACCGTTGGACGCTTACCTGTAACTTGACATACTTTAGACATGTCTATATATCTCCAATAACTTCGCTCGAGCTTAATTTTCCCTAAGGCCATGTATTTGTGCCCTAGAGATAAATCGAAGGGCGCTCTTTATACAGCTTTTACAGGCAAAGATCAAATACTGATCTTATCCAACCAGCTCATGTGTAAATTTGATAGCGGCTAATTATAAAGATCGAATGCCCTTAGGGAAAGTAAAAACTGCATTTAAATTAAACTAATTTGCCAAAACGCACTAAACCGCTCATTTTTAGCACATATCTGAAGCGATAAACTCAAATCAGTCCCCGTTCGGCAAACGAAACACTGCTTTCACCACCAATAATAATATGATCCAACACATTTATGTCGACTAATTGCAGTGCTTGGCACAACTTATTGGTAATGAGCTTATCGGCCTGACTCGGTTCTGCAATACCACTGGGGTGATTATGTGAAAAAATAACCGCCGCCGCATTATTTTTCAGTGCCGCCTTTACCACTTCACGCGGATATACACTGGCCGCATTAATTGTGCCGTAAAATAATATTTCATCTTTTAATAAACGATTTTGACTATCAAGATACAACACCATAAATACCTCTTGCTGCAATCCACGCATTTGCAGCGTTAAATAGTCATAAACGGCTTGTGGGGAGTTAAAAACGGCGTCGCGCACAAAGCTCTCTTGCATGTAACGCTGGCTTAGTTCAAGTACTGCTTGTAGCTGAACATATTTAGCCATTCCCAAGCCTTTTTGCGCACAAAATTCATCCATACTGGCATTAAACAAATTATGCAGGGTTTTATTTTCGTTGATCAGATGCTGCGCCAACTCTATGGCATTCATGCCGGGTAGGCCCGTGCGCAAAAATATAGCTAATAGTTCAGCATCAGAGAGTGCCTTTGCGCCCTTTTCTAGCAGTTTTTCTCGCGGGCGGAGCGAATTAGGCAGTGACGTTAATTGCATGATTCATCCTTGAAAGATTACTGTATTGTATAACTGTAATGCAAAATCAAAAATTAGCGCGATAAAACGCATTTTATCTTAGCTGTCACGCTCAAGATTTGTTATTTTAGCCACCATATTTTATAAAATTGATGAACAACCATGATTAATTTAACAAATAAAAAAATAGTGCTGGGTATTAGCGGTGGAATTGCAGCCTATAAATGTGCTGAACTCGTAAGACGCTTAAAAGACCATGGTTGTGACGTTAAAGTAGTAATGACCGAATCAGCAAAACATTTTATCACCCCGCTAACCATGCAAGCAGTAAGTGGTGAAATGGTGTCTGACTCATTACTAGACCCTTCAGCCGAAGCCGCTATGGGGCACATTGAATTTGCAAAATGGGCTGATTTAATTTTAGTTGCTCCTGCCACCAGCAATATTATTGCAAAAATGGCCGCAGGGATTGCTGACGACTTGCTCACGACTTTATTACTTGCAACCCCCGCAAAAGTTGCCATCGCACCAGCTATGAATCAGCAAATGTATGCTCACCCTGCAACGCAAGCTAATTTAGCCACTTTAAAAGCACGCAACGTTGCTATATGGGGGCCAGGCAAGGGCGAGCAAGCTTGTGGTGATGTCGGTGCCGGGCGAATGCTTGAACCACATGAATTAGTGAGCTTATGCACTGAGCCTGCTAAACCTGCGCTATTGGCAGGTAAAACAATTACAATTACTGCAGGTCCAACTCGTGAACCTCTCGATCCTGTTCGTTTTATATCAAACCACAGCTCTGGAAAAATGGGCTATGCACTGGCGCAAGCTGCGTTATCATTTGGCGCACACGTAAACTTAATTTCAGGCCCGGTAACTATTTCAGCACCGCAAGGCGTTAATTTAATTAATATAGAAAGTGCTGAACAGTTACTGCATGAGTCACTCAAATATGCGCCTCACTCAGATGCCTTTATTGGTTGTGCCGCTGTGGCCGATTATCGTGCAGCAAGTATCGCCACGCAAAAAATGAAAAAACAAGGCGATGAACTCACTCTTAGCTTAGTTAAAAACCCAGATGTAATAGCCGCGGTTGCAAACCTCACACAAAACCGCCCTTACACCGTCGGCTTCGCCGCAGAAACGCAGAACGTTGCTAATTACGCAAAGGGGAAACTAACCAATAAAAACCTCGATATGATTTGTGCCAACGATGTATCGCACAGTGATGTAGGCTTTAATTCTGAGCGCAACGCACTCACCCTGTATTGGCAAAATGAACAACTCGACTTACCTGAAACCAGTAAAATAGAGATAGCGGTTAAAGTGATCGAGCAGCTCGCCAAACGATTATAAAAAGGCTGGAAACAAACTGAATAAAACATTAACATGATGACGCCTTGTGACCTTTTAGTGTAATTTTACTGCGCTAAAATAGCTTAACGCTTGCGCATTACTAATGTATCGCTGTAATACGTGCAAAAACACCCCGTTGAGTATTGCACGCTGTAACACTAGGCACAAAGCTGTGTTATCGCACATTTATGTTGAAAAAATAACTATTAAAAAGGAATGTTCATGCCTGCGACAAAAAAAAGTAATCGCAAAGAGCAAATACTGCAAGCACTCGCACAAATGTTAGAAACCAGCCCAGGTCAGCGTATTACAACAGCCAAACTTGCCGCAGAAGTTGGCGTATCTGAAGCCGCTCTTTACCGCCACTTTCCTAGTAAAGCGCGCATGTTTGAAGGGTTAATTGAATTTATTGAAGACACGCTGCTATCACGTATTAATCTTATTTTAGATAACGAGAAAGAAAGCAAAGCACGTGTATACAACACCCTATTACTGCTGCTAACGTTTGCCGAAAAAAACCCAGGCATAACCCGTATATTAACAGGCGACGCTCTACAGGGTGAACAAGAGCGACTTCGTGAGCGTGTACAAGGCTTGTTTGAAAAGCTAGAAACTCAATTCAAACAGATTCTTAGAGAGCGTAAATTACGTGAAGGTAAAAACTTTCAAAGTGATGAACTGACGCTAGCTAACTTTTTGCTTGCCTACGTTGAGGGTAAAATGAACCAATTTGTGCGCAGTAATTTTAGTGCACGACCTAGCGAGCAATTTGAAAAACAATGGCCAGAATTACAAAAAATTTGGTTATAAGGTTTTAGGTTTTAGGTTTTAGGTAACCTTGCCAGCAAGGTTAAATTATTCTCCTATCATCAATTCCACATAAACTCTGTGTTCTTTTTATAAATTATATTTAAAAATTAATTTGAACACAGAGCAAAAAGTAAAAAATTGAAAACCACAATTAAACTTTTACTTCCCTAACTTTTTACCGATGCCAAACACCTCGCATCCCGTGGACCGAAAATCTAACCTTTTACCTTTTACCTTTTACCTTATATTTTTAACCTCTCATCTCTGCCCTGCTACCACTTGTCGTATCTACTCGAATTGTTATTAAAACTCGTTACAATAAAATAATGTTAAAAAACGAGAATCTATAATGAAAACACAACTCACTCTTATAGGCTGTGCACTTATTACCAGCTTAACGAGCGCCAGTGCTTTAGCAAATAAGCCCCTAGAATTTAAAGATGTATTTGATTTTAAATCTGCAAAAGGCACACAGCTCTCTGAAAATGGTCAAATCCTTTCTTTAAGTGCAACCCCTTATCGCGGTAATGCCACAGGGCAAGTCTACTCACTCAATAGCAATAAGCTTATTGCTGAGGTGGAACGAGGAACCCGTCCTACCATTAGCAAAATGGCAAACTGGGTCGCATTTACGCAAGTGCCTACTCTGCTTGAAAAAGAAACCACTAAGAAAAAAAGTGACTTAAAAAATAACTTAGTATTAGTCAACACCCAAACCGGTGAGCAGCAAAGCTTTAATAATGTAAAAGATTACGTGCTAGCTAATAACGGCCAGTGGCTGGCCTATCGTAAAAATGAAACCACTGACGACGATGATAAAACTTCCAATAGTGATAGCGCTATCACTGCCGACAAAAAAGATAAAAGCTATCCGCTGATTATCGTTAACTTAAGTGATAAGCGCACTTATACTCTTGAAAGTGCCTTTACCTATGGCATTAGTGCCACCAGCGATCAGCTATTGGTGAGTCAAAGCTATGTGGATGGCGGCAATAATCAAATTACCTTATTTTCACTCGATAATTTTACCAGCACCGTATTAATTGATGAGCCTGGTGTGGTTGCTAGCAAAATAGCGTGGCACCCAATCGAAAAAACCGTTGCGTTTACCTTAGGCAACTATGTAAACGATGATAAGCGTCGTCGTCAGTACGAATTAACGCTGTGGCAAAACGACACGCTAACCACTGTGCAATCACCTAACCCAGAATGGTTAATGGGCAAAACCGCGACATTAACTTGGGCCGAAGATGGTACACGTTTATACTTTGAAAACCGCCCAAAACTCGCTGCAAAAGTTAAACAAAAAGAATACACAGATGAGTCATCACTGTATGACTTTGAGGTAATTCGCGACCATAAAGGGCTAAATGTATGGCACAACAATGATGCACAAATAAAACCGCGCGAAGAACAGCAATGGAATGAAAATAATAAAAATCGTCATTACACTGCGGTATACCATGTAAACTCACAGCAAGTCGTTCAGTTAAGCACCCCAAATATGCCTGAGCTGGCGCTTAATACTGAGCGTGCCACGTCATTGTTAGGCTACTCAAATTTAGCGCATCTTGAAAAAGTAATGTACGGCGGTTTTTTTGCTGACTACTTTGCTGTTGATATAAAAACGGGTAAACAAACACCTATTATTAACGACTATCCATTTAGGCCGAGCCTTGCGCCTAATGGGCAGTTTGCTGCTTACTTTGATAATAACCAAGTACAGCTTAAAAACTTAGGTAATAACAAAGTGAGCGTACTCAGCAAGGCGATTAACGCCACGTTTGCAGATGACAAACACGACTATCCATCCAAGCAGCCTGGTTATGGTTTTGCAGGCTGGCTTAACGATAGCAGCGAAATACTGGTTTACAGCAAATACGATATTTGGTCATTTAACGTCAATACCAAGCAAGCTAAACGCTTAACTAATGGTAAACAAAGTAATACTCAGTACAGGGTGATCAAACTTGATAAAAACCAAGTAGCCTTTAACAACAATGATACGCTCCTGCTTTCTGCAATTAATTTACAAAGCAAGCAAAGTGAAGTGGCAAAACTTAATTTAGCAACCCTTGAAGTCACTAAATTACTTACAGGTAATAAGCGCTTTGATGTAATTAAAAAGGCCAAACATGCCGATAAATACTTATTTACTGAGCAAACCTATCAGCAATTTCCAGACATTTATCAAACAGACTCTAACTTTAAACAACCACAACGCGTAACTAACCTTAACCCTCAGATAAGCAACTTTGCTTGGGGACAAGCACCTGAACTCATTAGCTATAAAGGCTTTGATGGTGAAGATTTACAAGGGGTATTAATCAAGCCTGCCGATTATAAAAAAGGCGATAAAGTGCCTGTTGTGGTGTACTTTTACCGCTACATGAGCCAGCGCATGTATGACTTTCCAAAAATGGAATTAAATCATCGCCCTAATCTCCCGATGTTTACCTCAAATGGCTACGCCATTTTTTTACCTGACATTCGCTTTGAAATAGGACACCCTGGTAAATCTTCAACTCAAACCATGATCAACGCCACCCAAAAGCTGATTGATTTAGGCATTGCCGACCCAGATAAAATAGGTTTACAAGGCCACTCTTGGGCGGGTTATCAAAGTGCATTTATGATCACCCAAACTGATATGTTTAAAGCAGTGGTATCGGGCGCGCCAGTGTCTAACATGACCAGTGCTTACAGTGGCATTCGCTTAAAATCTGGACTTGCACGCCAATTTCAATACGAAACAGGGCAAAGCCGTATTGGTAAAAATTTATTTGAAGCACCTGAGCTTTATATTGAAAACTCACCGGTATTTTTTGCCGATAAAGTAAACACGCCTATCTTAATTATGTTTGGCGACAAAGATGATGCGGTGCCATGGCATGAAGGCGTGCAATATTACTTAGCGCTTCGCCGCGCAGGTAAAGATGCAACCTTTTTACAATACGAAGGTGAACCACACCACTTGAAAAAGTTTCCTAATCAGGTCGATTTTTCAGTGCGTATGATGCAGTACTTTGATCATTATCTTAAAGGCAAACCGGCCGCTAAGTGGATGAAAGAAGGTGAAGCGTTTATCGAAGAGTAACTAATAAACCGGCGCTATTTGGCGTCGGTTTAACATTTAAAACCAGTAATTAAAGACTATGTAAAATTTTAAATAAATACTAAATCACTATTAAAACTGACTTTTATATTCAGTTCGCGTATTCTAATCTCCTGATTTAAATAACCTCTATAACGAAATGAGCAACGCCACTCCCCCATTTTCAATCTCAGCCAGCATGACTCACAGTATGGTAAATATTAGTGAAGTTTTAGGTAAAATCAGTGCCTTATATTCGCCAGCAATGCTTGAGCACTATAAGCAACAAAAAAACCGCCTCCCTGCAAATCAATAACCTTGATGTTCAATTAATATCATCTGGCCTATCAACCCCAGATAGCTTATTAGCCTTGCATCGAAGCTTAATCAAAGATCTGAGTGAAAAATCGGGCAGTTATAGGCAGCAAAGTTTAGCGTTAAAAAGTGGTTTACAAATGGCACCACAAGCAATGCGAGTACCACAAATAG
Organism: Pseudoalteromonas sp. S3260; assembly: GCF_005886925.1. Taxonomy (NCBI): domain Bacteria; kingdom Pseudomonadati; phylum Pseudomonadota; class Gammaproteobacteria; order Alteromonadales; family Pseudoalteromonadaceae; genus Pseudoalteromonas; species Pseudoalteromonas sp. S3260. Next base: position 18,969 of record NZ_PNCV01000070.1, on the reverse strand, counting down.
TAGAGGAGTTATTTAGTTGGTTTAAAACAACCGCACATCATCCTTTAATTAGTAGTGCAGTATGCCATTATGAATTACAGTTTATTCAACCTTTTGCACAGGGTAATACTGAAATAGCGTGTACGTGGCAAACCCTGCAATTATCGCAGTGGCATTCGCTATTTTCACTAATAAATATTAACAATGTCATATCGACAACTCGCCGACATTATTTTGAAAGCATTAATCTTAGTACCAAGTCCGGTGACTCATCCGTGTTTATTGAGTATATATTGGAAGCATTATTAGCGGCACTAAAGTCATTAGAAAGTGATTTAAAATCAATAACAAAAACCAAAACCCCCCAACAAACCCCTCAAGTTAAAGAGACTATAAATTTAGACTTACAAGCCCCCCCAAGTCATCGCTTTAATAAATATATTTACCCAAAGCGAAAAGCCACTAAACCGACAAGAGCTACAAAATTTACTTGGATTAAAAGACCGTAAACATTTTAGAGAGCGTTACTTAAAGCCAGCCATTGAGGCTGGAATTATAGAAATGACTATTCCCGAAAAACCAAATAGCAAAATGCAGCAGTATAAACTTACCCAGACGAGTTAAAAACTTAAGTTATAAACAGAGCAGGAATAAACGCCACCTCAAAGATGAAGTGGCGTGTTAATACGCTGTTTGCAGCGAAATCTTATAATTGATTAAAAACGACTACGCGTACTGCCCGGCGGCAAATCCACAGCTCCACGCATATTGGAAATTATAGCCTCCTAGCCAACCCGTTACATCGGTCACTTCGCCAATAAAGTATAAGCCTTTGGCTTTTTTAGCCTCAAATGTCTTTGAGCTCAACTCGTCGGTATCTACGCCGCCTAAAGTAACCTCTGCGGTTCTGTAACCCTCGGTACCATTTGGTTTAATTTGCCACGCATGAATATAATCAGCAAGCGCGTCTATTTGGCCATGCGTTAGTTGATTAATATTACAATCGGGAATGGCGTTACTGTCGTGGAGTATTTCTACAAAGCGTTTAGGTAGGATAGTCGCGAGGCTATTTTTCAACGATTTTTGCGCTTGTGTTTCTCGCCAATCAGCTAGCTGTTGCTTTAAATCTAGTTCAGGCAGTAAATTGATCGTTACCGCCTGACCTGCTCGCCAAAACGAGCTTATTTGCAATATAGCAGGCCCAGATAAGCCGCGATGAGTAAATAAAATATTCTCTTTAAATACGGTGCCATCTTCGCTTGCAACTTCACAAGGAATACTAATACCCGAAAGCCCTTCAAAACGGTCTTTATCGTGCTGATGTAAGGTAAAGGGAACTAGAGCAGCCATAGTCGACAATATCTTTAAGCCAAATTGCTCTGCAATTTTATAACCGATTGGCGTAGCACCCAGTTTAGGCATGGTTAACCCACCCGATGCAACCACAAGCGACTCACAAGTAAGTGTTTCTTGCTCAGTTGTGACACTGTAACCTGTTGCTGTTTTAGCGACATTTAACACTTCGCTGCGCAGTTTAATAGAAACGCCCGCCCACTCACACTCGGTTAGTAAAATATCAACAATGTCTTGTGCGCTATTGTCACAAAATAATTGCCCGAGTGTCTTATGGTGATATGCCAAACCATGTCGGTCTACAAGCTCTACAAAGTCGTGCTGGGTATAACGACTTAAGCACGATTTTACAAAATGGGGGTTTGCGCATAAATAGTTGCTAGGGCTTGCATTTTCATTGGTAAAATTACAACGCCCACCGCCACTAATTAAAATTTTACGTCCTGGCTTTTTACCCATATCAAGTACTGTGACGCTTCGACCGCGATACCCTGCTTGTGCAGCACACATTAAACCAGCGGCTCCGGCACCAATCACTATCACATCAACGTGAGTCATTTAGTTATCTCTTAAAAACTTTTGTGAATTATAACAAAGTTTCAATAATAACCAGATAGCCAGAACGTGTTTATCTTAAGCGTAAGCAGGACGAAGAAGCTTTGCTCGATTTTTACTTAGCCCACAAGGTTACAAATCGCGCGCCGCGATTGTCTTCTTCCTAGATTGAACTTATTTTAATCCGCAAAGGTCAACACCCCTTTTGTATTGTTTTTAATTTATCAATAAAAGTTAATTAATGATAAAAAACACCAAATAAATCTAATACATTAGGATCGTTAATATCAATAAAACAAATACAAAACAACTGAAAGCGCACTAAATACGCGGTTATAACTAAATGAAATAGGTACATACGTATTTAATACTTTAAAATAGTTAACAGATCATTTACCTTTGTACCCGCTTTGTGGATTTTCACAAATAATAATAAAACTAAGGGTAATTATGACTTCTAATAATTCATTCAAAAAATGCGCTGTTGCGCTAACAATAAGTACACTCTTTGCTGCCAGCTCAAGCATGGCAAACCCAGCGCAAGTAATCGCACCTTCAATGGCTGAAACCTCAGCTAAAATGCAAAATCAAGGTGGGTTTGAAACTCAGTTCATTATCAAATATAAAAATAATAGCGATATGATGAACGTATCAACAACTGAAGCATCGCCTGCAATGATGAACAAAAAAGCGCAAAGCTTTGTAAAAAACTTCACCTCAAAAAAAGGTAAAGTTAAAGCTAAATATATCCGCGCAATGGCATTGAATGATCATCACGTAATGCGTGCCGACAAAAAGCTCAATGCTGAAGAAGCACAACAGTTTATGCAAGAAATGGTCAATTCAGGCAATGTTGAATACATTGAAGTCGATCAAATGTTAAAACCATTTGCAACACCAAACGACCCTCGTTATGGCGACCAATGGCATTACTATGAGCAAGCCGGTGGCCTAAATCTACCAACAGCTTGGGATACTGCTACAGGTAGCGGCGTGGTTGTAGCTGTTCTTGATACTGGTTACCGTCCGCACGCTGATTTAAACGCCAATATTTTACCTGGCTACGATATGATCTCTAATCTATCAGTCGCTAATGATGGCAATGGCCGTGATAACGATGCTCGCGATCCAGGGGATGCTGTTGCAGCCGGAGAATGTGGTAACAACGGTGCACAAGGTTCTAGCTGGCACGGTACTCACGTAGCAGGAACTGTTGCTGCGGTAACTAATAACGGTGAAGGTGTTGCTGGTGTTGCTTACGACGCGAAAGTAGTGCCTGTACGTGTGTTAGGTAAATGTGGCGGTTTAACCTCTGACATTGCTGATGGTATTATTTGGGCTTCAGGTGGAAATGTGTCGGGTACATCGGCAAATGCTAACCCTGCTGATGTTATAAACATGAGCTTAGGTGGTGCAGGTGCATGTAGTTCAACCACGCAAAATGCTATTAATACCGCTCGTAACAACGGCACAGTTGTTGTTATTGCTGCAGGTAACGATAACGATAATTCTGCAAACTACAACCCTGGTAACTGTAATGGTGTTGTTAACGTTGCATCAGTTGGCCGTAACGGTGGCCGCGCATATTACTCAAATTATGGTAGTAATATTGATGTAGCAGCCCCAGGTGGCGCGCAAAGCTTTGCAAATGATTCTGAGGGTGTTTTATCTACTTACAACTCAGGTTCAACAACACCATCAAGCGACAGCTATGGTTTTTCGCAAGGTACATCAATGGCTGCACCTCATGTTGCGGGTGTTGCTGCATTGATCAAACAAGCTAAACCAAATGCGACTCCTGATGAAATTGAAAACATCTTAAAAACAACCACTCGCTCATTCTCTGCAACATGTACTAGCTGTGGCACAGGTATTGTGGATGCTGCAGCCGCTGTTGCCGCAGCATCAGGTGGCACACCACCGCCAACATCAGGTGATAATGAGCTTGTTGATGGACAAGTGAAAACGGGATTAAGTGGTGCAGCAAGTGCACAAGACTTTTACACTATGACAGTCCCAAGCGGTGCCACTAATGTTACTTTCACTATGAGCGGTGGTACAGGTGATGCTGACTTGTATGTACGTGCTGGTAGCAAACCAACTACCTCTACATACGACTGTCGCCCTTATAAAGGCGGTAACAGTGAAGAGTGCTCTATTGATAACCCAACCCCAGGTACTTATCATATAATGTTAAATGGTTATTCTGCCTACACTGGTGTTAGCTTAGTCGGTAACATTACAGGTGGTTCAACCGGTGGTGGTTCAGGTACACCTCAAGCAGGTGGTGGCACAGTGTCTGATGTTACTGCAAATGCAGGTCAGTGGAAACATTACACGCTAGATGTACCAGCTGGCATGGCTAGCTTTACAGTAACAACGTCTGGCGGCACCGGTGATGCAGATTTATTTGTAAAATTTGGCAGTCAACCAACTAGCTCAAGCTATGATTGTCGTCCTTATAAAAATGGTAACGCTGAAACATGTACATTTAGTAACCCTCAAGCGGGAACATGGCATCTAAGCGTAAATGCGTATCAAACCTTTTCTGGTTTAACGCTAAGCGGTCAATACCAGCCGTAAACTACTTTCTCCTTAGATAAAAAAAGCCGATACATATGTATCGGCTTTTATTCAATACTTAAAACAGCTTAGTTATAGCTTGGCTAAAACGGCTTCAGCACTACTTATTACAAATTCTTTTTCTTGTTCTACAAGTAATTCGCTAACAACACCATTATCTACAACCATAGCGTAGCGCTTAGAACGCAAACCACCAAAGCCAGCAGTATCTTTTTCAAGCCCTAAGGCACGAGTAAAACTGGCATCGCCGTCTGCAAGCATATCTATATGTTCTGCATTTTGTGACTCGCCCCATGCTTTCATAACAAATGCATCATTTACCGATACACAATAAATAGCGTTAATACCCTTAGCCTTGAATTTATCAGCTAGCGCGATATAACCAGGCAAATGAGCATTGGAACAAGTAGGCGTAAAAGCACCCGGCACTGCAAATAATACAACTTTTTTATCTGCGAATAATTCATTATTAGTGAGCGTTTGCATACCTTCATCACTAAGCTGAGATAAACTTACTGCAGGTATTGTTTGACCTTGCTCTATCATATTAATTCCTTAGGGTAATTACATAGTCTTTTAGCATACAGATTAATATTTAATTCGTCTTCGATTAATCGCTGTTGTTATCTAAACCTAGACCTTCTTTAATAGATGTCATTTGCAACTCTAACTGCGAGCCTATATCAGCAACTAATTCACTCGACTCACTTACTTGGCTTTTCATATCATGCATCGATAGAGTAAAGCCTTGGAGCAACTCATTTTGCTGTTTAGCCAGCTCCATTGCATCAATCGCAACTTTATTAGCCTGCTGCGCATTGCCTGCGACTCCTTCAGAGTTTGCTTTAAGCTCTTGAGCATTTGCGGTTTGTAATTGTGCATCCTCAGTTAGTGCATTGATTTGTTTATAAACCACTTGAGAGTTTTCACTTAGTAGCGCCAACTGATCATTGATCTCTTTTAACGAACCTTGGGTTTGCATTGCTAATTGCCTTACCTCATCGGCAACTACGGCAAAACCTCGACCTTGCTCACCGGCTCTTGCTGATTCTATCGCAGCGTTGAGCGCGAGTAAGTTTGTTTGCTCAGCGATGGTACGTATAACCGTAATAATATTACTCACTCCTTGCACCCCACTCAGTAATTCCTGAACACTATGCATCCCCTGCTCAATACGTTGCTGTGTATCAGAACTGGCATTAAGCATACTTTTAGCAAAACCAACACTTTGCTGCATTGCCTCATAAGTACTTTGGGCATTTTCAGCAGCCTGAGCGTTAATATGATTAACCTGCTCACCAAGTTGCTGAATATTAAGAAGCAGTTCTTCATTGTGATTTACCTGCTGATAACTCGCATTACTTTTTTGCCCAATAGTATGTAAATGCTCACTCATTTGCTGCATAAACTGGCTGACTACATTGAGCATATTCGCTCTTTCTTGCGCTTCTAAACGCTGGCGCTCAATTAGCTGGTTAAAATACTGTGCTATTTCTCCTACCTCTGTTTTAGGATTATTCACTGTAATATTTTTTAACTCATTACTTTCTATTAAAAATGCAAACCCATCTCGCAGTTGTCGTAAAGGCTGTAAAACCTGTCTGCGCTGTACCCAATAGACACTAAAAGCTAATATTACTAATCCGCCTATTGCTATTCCAAACACCCAAAACACTTGTCGTTTCACGTTATCTTGCTGTGCTTTTAATGTTTGCTCTGCCTCAATCACTGTTTTTGATACTAAACTAATTTGTTCACGTAACTCATTCGTTCCAGAATCACGTTGTTTTGATTGCGATAAAGTACTGCTTAAATCGCGCAAATAACGTTTAGGCCAACTCACCAACTCCGCTTTTATTTCAGCTGCCAAATCTTCCGGTTCCTCATCTACAAATAAAGCAAACTCATCAACCTCAGTCATTACCCCTAAGTTCGGTAACTGCTCAATATTTATAGCTAGTAAATTTAGGGTTTTTATACTTTGTTGCAGGTTTTTCTCTACCTCAGGTTGGTAATCATTGATCAACTGATAAGTCGATAAAGATAAATTAACCACTTCACTGTAATAATCACTCGCTAATTTATAATAATTAAGAGCGTTACTGGTTTGCATTGGTGCTTTTTGCGCATAATTAATGAGTGAAGAGGCTGAGCCGGCCATTTGTCTAAGCGCGTTATCTAACAGCGCAGTTTCATTGCCAGATAGTTTTCCAAGTGCTCTGTATTTACCATTAATATCTGTATTTAATGAAGTTAATTGTGCAGCTAAACGAATTTCTAATTCAGGAGGCAGCACTGTTAACTGTTGCGCTTTAAGCTGCTCAATCAAGGTCGATGATTGTTTTAGGTATTGGCTATTACCTTGTACTAAATAACTTTCCAAATGATCGGCAAGCTCGACCATTATGCTATTTTTTAATTGGCTATATGCACTATCTTGTTGCTGAAGTTTAAGTAATGTATAGCTTGCCCATAACAAGGTAGCGGCTAAAAGGATACTTGCTAACGTTAATAAAATGGCTAGTAAACGGGTAAAAAATGATACACGCATAAATATATCTCAAAACTGACATACACATAGAGTATTGAGTTTTTATGACATTTTTATGTAATAAGAGTAATAAGGATAAATACTCAGGGGGAACTAGACTTAAAGGTAGTTTAACAGGGTGTAAAATGACAATTTATCTAAGTAAAAAAAACCGCGTTTAAACGCGGTTTTTTTTATTAATTAAGCTTTTATTTAAAGGCCTGCGCGGTCTTTAATGATAGGGATTAAAGGTGATCCTGCATGATTTGCCTCAGCCCAAGCAATATCGGCACCATCTTCAAGTGAGCTCTTTGATAAGTTTTTAACAATGTACTCGCCTGTATCAACTGCATTACTTGCAACAGCGTGACGCAATAAGTTATTACCATTACAGAAAACTGCATCATAGATATTACGAACTTTCACACGTGAACTTTTTAATTTGCTACGCAGACGGTTTTTATCATCACCAGCAATGTATTCACAGATTGAAACAGCTAACTGATCATTAGCGCTTGCAGGCGCAGTATAAGCAAACGAACCCGCTGCAATAGCAGCAATTACAACTAGCTTCGGTAATTTAATCATTGATTGGACACCCTGTATTAATACTTTTTTCGTACTCGACTGTTTAATATTGTACCAACACGCTCAGATTTTGGCAATAATGTTAAGAGATTTTATTCAAAGTTACGAACTTATAACTATATTTATTTTTATCATCAGGAGCCATCAACATTTCATCTTCAATTTGCCAACTTGCAACATTTTGGTAATCAGGAAACTGTGTATCCCCTTCTACATCTAAGTCAATAAAGGTTAAATACAACCGATGTGCTTGCCCTAAGAACTGCTGGTAAATGTTTCCACCGCCAATAATCATCACCTCTGCAACATCATTAACAAGCTCAAGTGCAGCCTCAGGCGTGGTTACTGTTTCAATTCCCGCTGCTTTATATTCAGTGTTGCGAGTAATAATAATATTGCGACGCCCAGGCAGCGGCCTACCTATCGACTCAAATGTTTTACGCCCCATAATAACGGGCTTACCAGAGGTTACTTTTTTAAAGTGCTGAAGATCGCCAGGTAAGTGCCATGGCATTTTATTATCTAAACCAATGACACGGTTGTTTGCCATTGCTGCAATCATTGAAATTATCACACTAAACACCTAATTCTTTATTATTAAAAAAATAAAAAAAGAGCGTTAGCTCCTTTTAAATATATACAATTATCATTAACGCTCGTAGACAACTTCTACGTCGTAATCATCTTCATCCCAATCATCCCAGTCATCATCATCGCCTTTAGTGGCTTTTTGATGGTAGGTATCCCATTTAAATTCAACCTCTTCATCTGCAACTTCAACAAACTTTTCTTTAGGCATGTTATCAAGTAGCGTCATGATGTCGTGAATTAATGGCTGCGTATTCAATTTATTAATTGCAGCAATACTATAAATATTTTCAGACTCACCTAACTCTTCTGCAATTTGCTCACATAAGGCCTTGGCTTCACCTTCTGGCAATAAGTCAATTTTATTAAATACTAACCAGCGAGGCTTTTCAGCAAGCTTAGGGCTGTACTGATGTAGCTCGTTAATGATTGCAAAAGCATTATCAACAGGATTTGAACCATCAACTGGCATAACATCAATAATGTGCAATAACACACGACAGCGTTCTAAATGCTTTAAGAAACGAATACCTAAGCCTGCACCATCCGATGCACCTTCAATCAAGCCAGGAATATCGGCAATGACAAATGATTTATTTGCTTCAGGACGAACAACACCTAAGTTAGGGATAAGCGTAGTAAATGGATAATCTGCTACTTTAGGTTTTGCAGCCGATACGCTGCGAATAAAGGTCGATTTACCGGCATTTGGTAAACCCAGTAAACCTACATCAGCGAGCAGCATTAGCTCTAACTTAAGGTTACGTACTTCACCCGGTGTTCCGAGTGTTTTTTGACGTGGGGCACGATTGGTACTTGATTTAAAACGCGCATTCCCCAAGCCATGGAAACCGCCTTTTGCAACCACAATTCGTTGACCATCTTGGGTTAAATCCCCTAATGATTCTTGTGTATCAACATCAATGATACGTGTGCCTACCGGTACTTTTACAATCAGATCTTCACCTTTTTTACCAGTACAATTACGGCTTTGACCGTTAGTACCGCGTTCTGCTCTATGAAAACGCTCGAATTGATAGTCAATAAGGGTATTTAAGTTTTCATCAGCTTGTAGATAAACACTACCACCGTCTCCACCGTCACCGCCATCAGGTCCACCATCTGGAACATATTTCTCACGACGAAAAGACACGATGCCGCTGCCACCGTCACCAGCTTCTGCGCGAATTTCTACTTCATCTACAAACTTCATGATTACTCACTTTAGGGATTGGCTTGTTAATAACTCTATTATATACCTAAGTGGCCTATAGAGCACACTGAGCATAAAAACACTTGGGTATATATTTAGAGCTGCTTAAAACAAAAAACCCCGCAAAGGCGGGGTTTTTTAACTACCTTACTGATTACTCAGCTACGATAGTTACGTATTTACGGTTTAAAGGACCTTTTTGTTCAAACTGAACTTTACCATCTGCTTTTGCGAAGATAGTGTGGTCTTTACCGATACCTACGTTTGCGCCAGCATGAAAACGAGTTCCACGTTGACGAACAATGATGCTACCCGCTAGAACTGATTCGCCACCAAAACGCTTAACACCTAGGCGTTTGCTTTCTGAATCGCGACCGTTACGAGTACTACCAGCTGCTTTTTTATGTGCCATTTCTAAGTACCTCTAATTAAGCGCTAATGCCAGTGATTTTAACTTCTGTGAACCATTGACGATGGCCCATTTGCTTACGAGAATGCTTACGGCGTCTAAATTTAACAACCTTAATCTTCTCACCGCGACCGTGTGAAACAACCTCAGCTGTTACTTTACCACCGTTTACGAACGGTACACCAATCTCGATCTTCTCACCATCAGCAACTAAAAGTACTGAATCAAATTCAACTGCTGCACCAGTTTCAACGTCTAATTTCTCAAGACGAATTGTTTGACCTTCAGTCACACGGTGCTGTTTACCACCACTTTGGAAAACCGCGTACATAATTAACTCCGTCTGTGCGCCCTCAAATCGACGCAACTAAAATATTCTTCAATAGGGCGCGAAGTTTACGCTAATGCGAAAAAACTAGCAAGCCTCTTTTTGTAATTAAATGAATAAAAAGTAGCTGCATTGAGAGCAATTCAATATTTCCCCTATTTTATATTAAAATCCCCCTTTGCCAAGCGCTTTTTAACGGTTAGAGAAAATAAATTAGCAATCGCAAAGCAAGCCTATGTAGTTCAATTAACCGTCAAGGATGATTCAAATTTAAACCAGGGTGTTTAATCAATTATTCACCAAGTTAATAGGTCATTTAACCTACTTAAGGGTGTTTTTTTAAGGAATCATCACAAAATATCGAGCTAATGCGTTTTTTGTTGTACAATCTGCGCCGTTCACACATTAAAATTGGCTCGGAGATCAATGGATATAAAAGCTATCCAGGCGTTAATCGAAAGCGATATGAATGACGTCAATCAACTAATACATGCGCAAATGCGCTCAGATGTGGCGTTAGTTAATCAACTTGGTTTGTATATTGTTAACAGCGGTGGCAAACGTGTTCGCCCCATGTTGGCTATTTTGGCGGCTAAAGCGCTAGGTTACCAAGGCAAAGATCACATTACGCTGGCAACAATTATTGAATTTATTCATACCGCAACGCTTTTACATGACGATGTAGTAGATGAATCTAACTTGCGCCGTGGCACACCTACAGCAAATGCCGAGTTTGGTAATGCTGCTAGCGTACTGGTGGGTGATTTTATTTACACCCGCTCGTTTCAGCTAATGGTGGGTCTTGGTAAAATGCAGATAATGCAAGTATTAGCCGATGCAACCAATATTATTGCTGAAGGCGAAGTGCTGCAATTAATGAACTGCAACGACCCTGATACCACTGAAGCCAGTTATATGCAGGTTATTTACTCTAAAACCGCCAAGTTATTTGAAGCTGCAACCGGGCTAGCTGCTATTATTACTGAGCAAGATGACAGTGTATTAAACGCACTTAATTTGTATGGTATGCATTTAGGCACTGCTTTTCAGTTAGTGGATGATGTTTTAGATTACAACGCTGATGCCGACCAACTTGGTAAAAACATTGGCGATGATTTAGCTGAAGGTAAGCCGACGTTACCTCTTATATATGCAATGCAACACGGTAGTGAGCATCAAACACAGTTAATAAGAGACGCTATTGAGCACTGTAATGGTATGGAGCATCTAGATGAGATACTCGCTGCACTTAAACATACCAATGCCCTTGAGTTCACTATGCAAAAAGCAGAGCAAGAAGCAGAGAAAGCAATTGCTTGTTTAGATTGCTTAGCTGAATCAAGTTACAAGCAAGCGTTAATTAGCTTAGCTAGAATAGCGGTTGACCGCGACCACTAAGTTAACCTGAACTCTGGATAATAAATCTATCTCAAGCAGCTATTTTCAGCGCTAACTGCGTTGAATTTACTTGCAATAGGCTAGCTATTGACGCGTAATTTCGCCTTGTTTTCACTGGAAATCTCTGGCTAGAGAAAAATAAACATAAATATCATTTTTGATTCAATACGTTAGTAAATCTCTTAACCAGAGTTCAGGTTAAGTTATACTGTGTAGATAATTCCGAGCAATAAAAAAGCCTGCAAGTGCAGGCTTTTTTATGGGTTAATTTTGGCTATTACGCCATAAAATCAACACCTTCTTTAATGTCTTTTTTCAGAGTTTCTAGCATATCATTTTTTGCTTGCTCTTCAAATGCGCTTAGTGTGCCGTAAGAAAGAATTTCTTCTACGCCATTTTTACCTAAACGTACTGGATGTGCGAAGTACTCTGCATCGCCATTTTCAACAGCAACGTATGCATAATCTACAACGTCTTCACCTTGTAAGCCTTTAACTAAAGACATACAAAAACGTGCAGCAGCAGCACCCATTGATAATGTTGCAGAACCACCGCCCGCTTTAGCATTAACTACTTCAGTACCCGCGTTTTGGATACGTGGAGTCAGTGCAGCCACTTCTTCATCAGTGAAAGTAACACCTTCAACTTGAGAAAGTAACGGTAGGATAGTTGTGCCTGAGTGGCCACCAATTACTGGAACTTTAACGCTTGCTACGTCAACGCCTTTAAGCTCAGCAATGAACGCTTCAGAACGGATCACATCGAGTGTTGTAATACCGAATACACGTTTAGCATCATAAGTACCTGCTTTTTTAAATACTTCAGCAACAATTGGTACAGTGCCGTTAACTGGGTTAGTAATAATACCCACAAGCGCTTTAGGACAGTTAGCAACAATGCCTTCTGCTAGTGTTTTGATGATACCAGCGTTAACATTAAATAAATCAGCACGATCCATACCTGGCTTACGTGGCATACCCGCTGGGATAAGAACGATATCACAACCTGTTAATGCTTTATCTAAATCGTCAGCACCAAAACCTGCAACTTTAACATCTGTTGGGATGTGAGAAAGGTCAACAGCAACACCAGGAACTACTGGCGCAACATCATATAGTGATAATTCAGAGCCAGCTGGTAAACCTGTTTTTAATAATAAAGACAACGCTTGACCGATACCGCCTGCAGCACCTAATACAGCAACTTTCATTGGAATTCTCCGTGATTTGAGGTAGGAAATATTTGTGGTTCATAAGATAAAGAAATTAACGACTAAAAACAAATTTATCCTGCTTATTTTAGCTATATTTTCGACCATAGTTGTAAACTTTGCTGTTTAAACGCAGCAAAATGGCAACTTAAGCAAACAACTGCTGCATAATTATGCATTTTTGTGTAGAATTTGCAGTATCTATTACATAACTAATTAGACACTATGCAACCACAAGATAAACAAGAAGCATTGGTTAAAGCCTTTAAAGCACTTTTAAAAGAAGAAAACTTTGGCTCACAAGGCGAAATAGTTGATGCGTTAAAAGAGCAAGGCTTTGATAATATTAGCCAAAGTAAAGTGTCGCGAATGTTAAGTAAGTTTGGCGCGGTACGCACCCGTAATGCAAAACAAGAAATGGTATACTGTTTACCCGCCGAAATGGGGGTACCAACCGCTAAGAGCCCATTACGCCAGCTCGTTATTGATATTATGCATAACGAAATGATGATTATTATTCGCACCAGTCCTGGAGCTGCTCAACTCATTGCGCGTTTACTTGATTCATTAGGCAAAGCAGATGGCGTACTAGGTACTATTGCTGGCGATGATACTATTTTTATCGCACCAGCTAAAATCTCAGAAATAGACCTCACACTAGAGCGTGTTCGTATTTTATTTGATACGGTTTAATCACTAACGCTGTAATAAAGACGGCTATGAATAATACATAGCCGTTTTGTAATTGTTATAACTGCTTTAAAAATCGTACTGAGGGGGCAAAAAATGCAGAGCCCATATCCGCCTGAGTAAAATCAAGCCAGTGATCATAATTCTCTCCCTGCCCTAGTCGGCTAGTTAGCACTTTTTCGAATGCATCCCCTTTAGCAGAGCACGTGATCACTAACATACCTTGCTCATACACATCGCCATAAGGCATGCTTTGGTTAAGTAACAGTGCCTGACCTTGTTCGTCTTTTAATTCACTTCGGGTTGCATGGCTGCTCTCAAGTGCGGGGCTGAGCAAGGTATTATCAAGGCGTGTACGACCCATTATTTGCTCTTGTTCATGTAATGACAAATGCTGCCACAGGCTCAAGTCATGTTTATAGCGCTGCACATGAATGTAACTACCTTGATCTTCAAAACTATCCGGTTTGTTTACTAACGCCGTTACGCGTTTTTGACGGCCATGAGGGGTATCGCCCGCATAAATAAAACCATTAAAATCACGACCATCTAAAAAACGGAAATTACGAACTTGCTCTACCAGCTCAACATCAGGGGTGAATAGTTTGAGAATTTGTAGTGCAAACAAGTGGTTCACGTCTTCTCTGTCTGAGCGGATTTGCACAAACAAATCACATGGTCTTGCACTCATAACAAACTCGCTATGGGTAATATTAGGAAAGCTTTGCAGCTCGCTTGGCATGAAATCAGGCAGAATGTGCGGCCAATATTGCGCACCAATTGCCACCATGCAAGAAAGCATAGATTCAGAAAACTGATCACTAAACTCATCTTCAATATCGCTCACTTGTTTAAGCTTAGCGCGAAGTGATTCGTCGTGACCATCAAGTACATTAAAAAATAAGTGCAAACCGTGTAAGTTTGCTTCAGCACAAATCCCTGATTGCGCTTGCGCCATTGTTATTCCTTACTTTTTAGAGCAAAACACAGTGATTAATTACGATTTAAAAAAATTCACCGTGTGCGGTTTTATTTTTATTATAACCTGTTCATTAATTTCAAATGACTGGCCATACTGAGCTGCAACTTCTATTTCTTGTTCAGCAATAACGACAGTATATACATAAGCAGAGCCAATAAAGCGACTGCTTAGAATTGTAACGCACTCACACTGCAGTTCGTTATTGTTACTACTGGCAAGCTCAAGCTGGTGTGGACGCACATAAATAACGCCCTTATCGGCCACGCCATGCTGCTGTGGCTGTATTGATTCAACCACCCCAAACTGCGTTTCATATTCAGTGGCGGTTAATGCGGTTGCGCTTAAGTATATGCCCTGACCCAGAAACTCTGCAACCTCCTTTGAACGTGGTTTAGCAAAAAGCTGTTCTGGCGTACCTTGCTGCGCAATTTTACCTTGGTGCATAACCGCTAGCGTATCTGAAAAAGCAAACGCCTCTTCTTTTGAGTGAGTAACAAACACAGCCGATACTTGCTGCGCCTTAATAATGCGCCTAATGTCGGCAATTAACTCAAATCGTACTTGGGTATCAATATTAGAAAATGGCTCGTCAAGTAACAGTAAGCTAGGTTTATAAGCTAATGCGCGTGCAATCGCTACTCGCTGCTGTTGCCCACCAGAGAGTTGATGAGGGAATCTATCGGCGCAGCCTACCAAGTGTACCAGCTTTAGCATTTCACTTACGCGTGCGTATTTATCTGCTTTGCTCATGCCGCTTAGCCCAAACGCAATATTATTAGCCACCGTTAAATGCGGAAATAACGCATAGTCTTGAAACATCATGCCAATATTACGATGCTCAGGTGAAACAAACGTATTAGCATCACTGACTAGCTTACCATCAATAAATACCTGCCCTTGTTTGGCTTCAATTAATCCTGCAATGGCTTTTAGTGTGGTGGTTTTACCGCAGCCACTGGCTCCGAGTAAACACACTATTTCGTCTTTACCTAAGGTTAAATCTAAATTATCTATCACCTTAGTCCCGTTATATGCATAGCTCACGCCTTGTAAAATCAAACTACTCATTTAGCTACGTTGCTCCATTGAACGGTTAATAAAATATAACGGAATAAACCCCACCACCACAATAAACAAAGCCGATATAGAGGCCAGCTCTAATTGTTCATCGCTTACATACTGAAACACATGAGTTGCTAAGCTTTCAAAATCAAAAGGCCTTAACAACAAAGCTGCGGGTAGCTCTTTCATACACTCGATAAAGACCAATAAACCGGCGGTTAATAAGCCTCGGCGTAATAAAGGTAAGTGCACTAAGCGTAATGTGCGCCCTTGGCTTTTTCCCATTGACTGGCTTGCCATATCAAGGGAGGGACTAATGCGTGAAAAGCTCGACTCAATAGCTCCGTGTGCAACGGCGTAAAACCGCACTATATAAGCAAAAATAATAGTGAGTAAGCTGCCAGTAAGTAATAAACCAATATCTAAATCATAAGGAGCTAAAGTGCGGTTGATAGTATTTTCTAATAGGGTGAGTGGCAACAATACCGCTATCGCTAATACTGTGCCGGGTAACGCATAGCCCGTACTGGCCAAACGCCCGGGTATTAATGGATTTGTTTGTTTAGCAATGCGCTGATAAAACACCACTAAAACACTCAGTATAATAGTCACCACACTGACTACAGCCGCCACTTTTAAACTTTGCCATGCATAGCTAAAAAACTCACTATTCCACGCTTGATCAAAATACATAACTGCATATTTGAGCAATACAACCATCGGAATAATAAACGAAATAATTAAAATAAAGCTACAAAACCCCGTTGCTAGCCACGCAGACTTGCCTTTGAGGATATAAAGCGCTTCACTGTTCACACTCGATTGACGCTCAAACACCGCTTGGTTACGACGGCTAAAACGCTCGGTGATCAATGCTAAGAACAGCAGTAGTAACATCACCCCTGAAATTTTTGCTGCTGCAGTTAATGAATAATAGCCAAACCAGGTATCGTATACGGCAGTGGTTAATGTACTGACAGCAAAATAGCTTACGGTGGCAAAATCAGCCATGGTTTCCATGCTGATCAAAGCAAGTGCCGCTACAATGGCACCACGGGATAATACAAGGCTGACTTTAAAAAAGCTTTTCCATGCATTTAGCCCCATTAACTGACTTGCTTGGACTAACTTAAAGGATTGTTCTCGCAGTGCAGTTTTAAAAATTAAATATAAATACGGGTAGAGTACCAGCGCAATCATAACAATTGCCCCTGGTAAGGTGCGTATATCAAAAAACCAGTAGTCACTTGGCGACTGCCAACCAAACCACTCTCTTAGAGTTATTTGTACCGGCCCCGCATAGTCGAGTAAATCGGTGTACACATAAGCAATAATATAAGTAGGCATGGCAAGAGGCAGCATCAATGCCCATTCAAATTGTTTTTTACCAGGAAAACGGCAATAAGCGGTGAGCCAACCCAGTGGTAACGCAATAAAGCAGCTAAGTAACCCTACACCTAAAACCAGTAATACGGTATTACTTATATAGTCCCACAGTACGGTATTCCACAGGTGGGTAAATACCTCTGAGTCGCCTTGTAAAGATTCTAATAGTAGGAAAAACAACGGGGTCGACAGCAATAACCCCGTCGACCACGCAATAAGCTGCCATTTTGACAGCTGAAATTTATAAGTCATTAAAGATCGAACTTCACCTCATCAATTAGCTTAAGTGCTAACGGACGATATTTGCTAATTTCATCAAGCGGTAAGCTGTCTTCCTTAAAGCTTCCCCATGATGCAACCAAACTAGAAAGTTTCACACCTGGCTTAACCGGATACTCCATATTGAGCGAGGCATACATATTTTGCGCCTTATTGTCTGTCATATACTCTATGAGTTTCAAGGCATTTTCAGGGTTTTTAGCATACTTAGTAATAACCGCACCCGATACATTTATATGTGATCCTCGGTCAGTTTGATTTGGAAAGTTAATATGAACGGCTTCAGCCCATGGTTTTTGTGCTTCATCTTGCAGCATTTTGCCCAAGTAATAACTATTACCTAAGGCTAAATTACATAACCCTTCTTTAACCGCTTTAACTTGCGCTCGATCGTTACCTTGAGGTTTACGCGCTAAATTAGCTTTTACACCCTCAAGCCATGTTTTCGTCTGTGCTTCACCATGATGAGCGATCATAGAAGCTACAAGGCCTAAGTTATATGGGTGTTTGCCAGAGCGAGTACAAATTTGTCCTTTGTATTGCGGCTCAGCAAGCGCTTCGTAGGTAAGGTTAGGCAATGCGCCTAAACGCTCTTTTGAAGAGTAAACATTACGCACGCGCTTAGTGAGCGCTACCCACTGACCATCGCCATCACGAAATGCCGCCGGGACATTATTATTAACCAGCTCGCTTTCTATGGTTTGCGTAAGATTTAGCTCTTCTAATTGAATTAACGCACTAAAGTTTGAGGTTAAAACTAAATCTGCTTTGCTGTGTTTGCCTTCACGCTTAACACGCTCGATTAGGCCTTTTTTAGCAAACACAACATTAGTTTTAATGCCTGTTTGCTGTGTAAAATCATCTAAAATAGGTTTAATTAAAAAAGGTTGTCTAAATGAGTAAATATTCACAACATCGGTTGCAACAGCCGGTGCTGAGGCAATTAACCCAACAACAAGCGCGAGTGTTTTTTTCATATTTTCTTACCTAACTAATAATTATTATCATTAATTTTACCGCGATGAACTAAAAAGTGCACACTTTATAAAATTACTTCGTGATAAATACGCCCAAAAAAGAAAACCCCTGTAAGACATCTCTTACGCTTATGACAGCAAATGAGTAAAAACACTCTGTATAACACCACAAAAACATAGCAAGTTATTGTATTTTATATAATTTAAAAATATTTCATTTGTAAGAACCAAAACTATAAGCGGTTTTATCCTACATTTACTGCAAATCACTCTCTATAATTAATCCATAAATAAGCAACGATGCTTACCGAGTAAATGGAAACGGACTAACTACTCGAATACCAAGGTTTGGTTTTTAGGATAACAGGGATTTAAGGACAGGCTCAGGATGAGTATCGCAATGGATTGTTGCATAAGGGATAGCATCAGGATGATGCGTAATGGATAACAACACGGAAAAGTTGTTGCTAAAGGATAGGGAATAAGACGGACAGGCCATTAAGGCAACACAACGGAATGGTAACAAAAGGAATGCACTCGGATGTGCAATAAGGATTGGTAATAGATTTTACCGTACAGGATGTTTTAGGGATTTATGGAGACAGGCCCGGATAGCCTATATTACATAGAACTAGAAAGTAATATTGTAATAACACGGAACGTAAAAATTGGAGTTGATTAGGTTCAATTGCAGGATGCAACAAAGTTAGAAGATTCCGCAAGCGCGACTAGAGATGGTTCGCGCTTTTCTTTTGCCTGAAAATCAGCGGTCAGCGGTCAGCGGTCAGCGGTCAGCGGTCAGCGGTCAGCGGTCAGCGGTCAGCGGTCAGCGGTCAGCGGTCAGCGGTCAGCCAAGAGT